>DASSCW010000174.1:0-12917 GCA_035697465.1 Candidatus Limnocylindria bacterium
GAGGAATTAGTGCCGCTCGCCAAGGACGCGAAGAGCGCGATCGTCGAGGACTACGCCACCCACGAGGGCGATTCCGGCTCCCCAGAGGTGCAGATCGCGCTGCTCACCGAGCGGATCAAGTCGCTGACGGAACATCTGCGCACCTACCAGAACGACAACCACTCACGCCGCGGCCTGCTCAAGCTGGTCGGACAGCGTCGTCGGTTGCTCGCCTACCTCGTGCGCAACGACGTCGACCGCTATCGGGCGGTCATCGGTCGACTGGGGCTCCGTCGCTAGCCCGTTCCCGCCACCGACCCAGGTGCCGTCACCTGGGTTTCGTGTTAGCGGAGCCGGATACGGCCGGCGCGTCGCCAGACAGCGTGCGTGATCGGACCGACCATTCATCACCCAGCCGCCCCCGCGCAGCCGCCCATTGCCCGCGCTCCCAAGTGAGCACGCGAACGGGCCAAGGCTCCGGGACGGCAATCAACACCGACACTCAACCCAACTGGAGGAATCAGTGGCAATGAAAGTAGAGGCCGAAATCGGCGGCCAGGCCTTCTCACTGGAGGCTGGCAAGCTCGCCGAGCAGGCCGACGGAGCAGTGCTCGTCAGGTATGGCGACACCGTGCTCCTGGCAACCGCGGTTTCCGCGGAACCGCGCGAGGGAATCGATTTCTTCCCGATGACCGTGGACTACGAAGAGCGCATGTACGCCGCCGGCAAGATCCCGGGCGGCTTCATCAAGCGCGAGTCACGCCCGTCCGAGGCAGCCATCCTGGCCATGCGCCTCACCGACCGGCCGATCCGCCCGCTCTTTCCCAAGGGCTACAAGCAAGAGGTCCAGATCGTCCTGACGGTGCTCAGCGCTGACCAGGAGAACGATCCGGACATTCTGGCCGTGAACGGCGCCTCCGCGGCGCTGGCGGTGAGCAGCATCCCGTTCCTGGGGCCCGTCGGCGCCGTGCGGGTGGGCCGCATCAACGGGGAGTTCGTCACCAACCCGACCACCAGCCAGCTCGAGGAGAGCGACCTGGACCTGGTCGTGGCGGGAACGCGCGAGGCCGTGATGATGGTCGAGGCAGGCGCCAAGATCCTGCCGGAGTCGGTCATGGCCGATGCCATCGTCTTCGGTCAGGCGGAGCTCCAGAAGAGCATCGACCTGCAGGAGAAGCTGGTCGCGACGGCCGGCAAGCCCAAGAAGCTGCCGTTCCTGGGTCCGAAGGCGGACTCGATCGTCAAGCTGGGCAAGGCGCTTGCCGCCGACGCCGAGTTCGTGGTCTTCGACCTCGAGACGACCGCGATGAAGCCGGAGAATGGCTACATCGTCGACATAGCGGCGCTGAAGGTGCGCAACGGCGAGGTCGTCGACCGCTTCGAGTCGCTGGTGAACCCCGGCCGCTCGATCATCGGCCACCAGATCCACGGCATCGCGGACGCGGACGTGGCCGGTGCGCCGACCGCGGCCGAAGTGCTGGCCCGCTTCGCCGAGTGGGTGGGAGAGGCGCCGCTGGTTGCGCACAACGTCGGATTCGACGTCCCGTTCATTCTGCGCCACCTGCCGAACGACACCGGCTGGAAGCCGAGCGCGGTGTACGACACGCTGGAGCTCGCCTATCAGCTCTACCCGGACGCGGGCGGCTACAAGCTGGGCGACCTGGTCCGCTTCGTCTTCGGACGTGACCACGCCGCCGCCCATCGGGCGATGCCCGACGCGGAGGCCACCGCCGACCTGTTCATCAACCTGACCGATGGCCTGGCCGGGCGGCTGGACGCCATTCGCGAGGACATCGCGGCGGAGATCCGTCGCGCGCGCGAGAGCTACAACCGCAGCGAGCAGGGCGACCGCCTGGAGGACATCAAGCGCCGCCATGGCATCGGCTCAGCGCTGATGGATGTCCTCACCAAGTCCACTGTCCGCGAACTGGTGCTGAGTGAGAACATCCGGATCGACGGTCGTGACACGACCACCATCCGGCCGATCAGCGTCGAGGTTGGAGTGCTGCCGCGCACCCACGGGTCGGGCATCTTCACCCGCGGCCAGACGCAGGCGCTCAGCATCGCCACCCTGGGACCGGGGAGCGACGTGCAGCGGCTCGACACCATCTCACCGGAGACGGAGAAGCGCTACTTGCACCACTACAACTTCCCGCCCTACTCGGTGGGCGAGGCGCGCCCGATGCGCGGCCCCGGACGCCGTGAGATCGGCCATGGCGCGCTCGCCGAGCGTGCGCTGCTGCCGGTCCTTCCGAGCGAGGAAGAGTTCCCGTACACCATCCGCGTTGTCTCCGAAGTGGTGAGCAGCAACGGCTCGACCAGCATGGCCAGCACCTGCGGCAGCACGCTGTCGCTGATGGACGCCGGCGTGCCGATCAAAGCGCCGGTAGCCGGCGCTGCCATGGGCCTGATCACCGATCCGGCGACCGGCCGGTACGCCGTGCTGACCGACATCACCGGCAAGGAAGACGCGTACGGCGACATGGACTTCAAGGTGGCCGGTACCGCCGACGGCGTGACGGCGCTGCAGATGGACATCAAGGTTGCCGGCATCACGAGTGAGACGCTGCGGGACGCGCTCGAGCAGGCACGCCTGGCGCGCCTGCACATCCTGGGCAAGATGACCGAGGTCATCAGCGCCAGCCGCAGCGAGCTGAGCCCGTACGCGCCGCGCATCACGACCATCAAGATCCCGGTGGACAAGATCCGCGACGTCATCGGCGCCGGCGGCAAGGTGATCCGCCAGATCACCGCCGAGACCGGCACCCAGATCAACGTCGAGGACGACGGCACCATCCAGATCGCCGCCACCGACGGCGAGGCCGCCAAGAAGGCGATCGCCTGGATCGAGGGGCTGACCAAGGACGTCGAGGTCGGCAAGGAGTACCTGGGCAAAGTCACCCGGATCATGAACTTCGGGGCCTTCGTCGAGATCCTGCCCGGCAAGGAGGGGCTGGTGCACATCAGCCAGCTCGCCGACTACCGGGTGCCGCGCGTCGAGGACGTGGTCAGCATCGGCGACGAGCTGATGGTGGTGGTCACCGAGATCGACCGCATGGGACGCGTCAACCTGAGCCGCCGTGCGGCGATGGAGCGGCACATGGCCAAGGCCGGTGTCGCCGGCGGTTCCGAGGACTCCTGACCGATGTCGCCGCCGCGCACGAGCGCGGCGGCGGAGCCCCAACCGGTACGGCAGGAGGCAGCCAGGGCCGATGGGCGCGGAGGCAACGCTGGCGGTGGTCGCAAGCGAGGTACGCGGCTGCCAGCGATGCGCGCTGCATCGCGGCCGCACGAATGCCGTGCCCGGCGAGGGGAACCCGATATCCGACGTGCTGCTCGTTGGCGAAGGTCCCGGCGCACGCGAGGATGCCACGGGGCGCCCGTTCGTGGGCCCGGCCGGCCAGCTCCTCAACGAGCTCCTCGGCTCGCTCGGCTGGGCGCGGGAGGACGTCTTCATCGCCAACGTGGTGAAGTGCCGGCCGCCGGGCAATCGCGATCCAGAGCCGGACGAGATCTCCGCCTGCTCCGGCTACCTCGACCGCCAGGAGGCGGCACTCGACCCGGCTGTGATCGTCACGCTCGGCCGGCATTCACTGGGCCGATATCTGCCCGGTGCGCGCATCTCGGCCGTGCACGGCCAGCTGCGTCGTTCCGGCGGCCGCTTCATCTTCCCGATGTACCATCCTGCTGCGGCGCTGCACCAGGCCTCGCTGCGAGAGACGCTGTTCGCGGACATCCGCGGGCTGCCGGCGGCTCTGCTCGCCGCCCGGCAGGCGCTCGAGGAGGAGCGGATGGCAACGGTTTCAGAGCCGAGCCCGGATTCGGAGCCGGCCCTGGTGGCCGGGGCCGACGACTCCGAGCAGCTCACCCTCTTCTAGGTGCGTGACATGACGGACAGCCTGCGCATCATCCCGCTCGGCGGGGTCGGCGAGGTCGGCAAGAACATCACCGCGATCGAGGCTGCCGGCCGCATCCTGGTGGTCGACTGCGGGCTGGCCTTCCCAGAGCCGGAGATGCTGGGGATCGACTTCGTCATCCCCGATGTGACCTACCTGGAGGAGAACCGGGATCGGGTCAGCGCCATCGTGCTGACCCACGGCCACGAGGACCACACCGGCGGGCTGCCCTACGTCCTTCCGAAGCTGCCCGGTGTGCCGGTCTACGCGGGCAAGCTGACCAGCGGCCTGGTGCGCGGCAAGCTGAAGGAACATCGCCTGCTGGACTCGACCCGCCTGGAACCGCTGGAGCCCGGTGTCGAGACCCAGATCGGTCCATTCGCGGTCATGCCGTTCCGCGTGAACCATTCGATCCCCGATGGGATGGGCTTTGCGATCCGTACCCCGCTCGGCACGGTGGTGCACACCGGGGACTTCAAGTTCGACCACACCCCGCCCGATGGCAAGCGCGCAGACCTTGGCCTGATCGCCGAGATCGGCAACCGCGGCGTCGAGTTCCTGCTGAGCGACTCCACCCGCTCCGAGCGGGATGGCTACACGCTGTCCGAGGCAACGGTGGGGGAGTCCCTTCACCAGCTGGTGGGCGAGGCGGGCGGGCGCGTGATCGTGGCCACCTTCGCCAGCAACATTGGTCGCGTGCAGCAAGTGCTCGATGCCGCCTGGGCGCACGGCCGCAAGATGGTGGCCCTGGGGCGGAGCATGGAGCAGAACATCACCATCGCCGTCGAGCTCGGCTACCTCGACCCGCGTGGGGACACGTTGGCCCGCAAGGACCAGCTGCAGCGGCTCCGCAACGAGGAGCTGGTGGTGATGACCACCGGGTCGCAGGGCGAGCCGATGTCCGGCCTGACGCGCATGAGCAACCGCGACCATCGCAACATCAACATCGAGCCCGGCGACACCGTGATCGTCTCCGCCTCGCCGATCCCCGGCAACGAGGAGGCGGTGGCGCGGACCATCGACAACCTCTTCAAGGAGGGTGCGATGGTCCATTACGAGCCTCTGAAGCACTGCCACGTGTCGGGCCACGGATCACGCGAGGAGCTGAAGCTGATGCTGGGGCTGGTCAAGCCTCGCCACTTCATTCCGGTGCACGGCGAGTACCGCATGCTGGTGCAGCACGGGCTGCTGGCGGAGGGCGCGGGCGTGGCGATCGACAACATCTTTGTGCTCGAAAACGGGCAGGTCGTCGAGTTCGACGGGACGCGAGCCCGCCTGGCCGGCAGCGTGCCCGCCGGCGATGTCCTGGTGGACGGCATCGCGTCGATCGACGGGATCGATGGGGTGGTGCTGCGCGACCGGCGCATGCTCGCCTCCGACGGGGTGGTGATGGTGGCACTGACGGTCGAGGCGGCCACCGGGCGCGCGATCTCCGGACCGGACCTGATCGGCCGGGGCTTCCTGCCCGATCCGGACGATCCGATCATGGCCGAGGCCCGAGATCACCTCTCACGTGCGCTCACGCAGCCCGCCGGCGACGACGACCACGCAGCCGAGTCCGGCTTCCTGAAGGCCAAGATCCGCGACACGCTGGCCCGCTTCTTCTTCGATCGCACCAAGCGCCGGCCGATGATCCTGCCGATCGTGATGGAGGTCTAGCCTCGCGTGGCGACGAGACGATCGAGCGGGACGCGGCGGCGCTCCACCTCGCGACGCCGGCGGAGGGCATCCAGCTTCAACATCAGCGGGCGGCTGGTGCGCGAGCTGTTCGCACTCGGCCTGGTGCTGCTCGCCATCGTCAGCACGATCGCACTCTTCGCACCGGAGTCTGGCGCGGTGGTGACGCCGTGGCGCAACACGCTGCGCTTCCTGCTGGGGTGGGGAATCGCCTTCGCCCCACCACTGCTGGCCGGCTTCGCCTTGATGCTGTGGATGCGCTCGATGCCATCCGAGCGCTGGATGGCTGCCACGGGCGCCGCGGTGGTGGCTGTGTCGCTGCTGGGAATGTTCCACCTGACGGTGGGCGGCGGGGTCGAGGCAGTGAACGACGGTGAGGGTGGCGGCGCCGTCGGCTATGGCATGAGCTGGCTGCTGGCCGGCGCCATCGGCCAGGTCGGCGCATGGGTTGTGCTCGTGCTCCTGTTCGTGGTCGGGATGCTGCTCTACTTCAACATGACCGTTGGCGACCTGGTGGCTGCCTGGCTGCAGCGTCGCGACGATCGGGAGGAGCTCGCTGCGGCGGAGGCGCGCCAGGCGGCACGCACGCAGTCGCGGCAGGAGCCGATCGCGGTCGCTCCCGAGGCCCCGGCGCGCGGCATCTTCGACCGGATGCGCACCGCGCTTGGCGTCGGCGGGGAGGAGGATGAGCCTCCGCTGATCGTGCGTCGTGCGCGACCCGAGGTGGCGAATGCGGCGTCGACGCCGATCCCGGCCACGGTGCCGCCCACGGCCATCCTGGCGGAGCCCGTGCCGGATGCCGGCCCCATCGCAGCCGTCAGCGTCGAGGCCCTCGAATCGGAGGAGGAGCAGCACCTCGCCGAGGTGGGGGAGACCGATGCGGTCGATGCCGCGCTCGAGTCGAGTGAGCGGGCGTGGGAGCTGCCTGATCTGGGTCTCCTGGCGGACGCCCCGGCCAGCAGCGCCGCACAGCTGGATCTGACCAGCAAGGGGAAGCGGATCCAGGAGACGCTGGCGCATTTCGGCATCGGCGTGAAGGTCGCCCGCATCCAGGAAGGACCGGTCGTCACCCAGTACGCCCTTGACGTGGAACCGGGGATCAAACTCTCGCGGATCGAAGGCCTCGCCGACAACCTGGCGCTGGCCCTGGCGGCCCGCTCGATCCGGATCCAGGCGCCGATCCCGGGTGAGCCCTACGTCGGCATCGAGATTCCCAACAGCGCATTCGACCTCGTCACGCTCAAGGAGGTGCTCGCCTCCGCGAACTTCGAGAAGGCCAGCGAAGGAAGCAAGCTCGCCTTCGCCCTTGGCCAGGACGTCGCCGGCCAGCCCTTCAGCGCCGACCTGTCGAAGATGCCGCACGTGCTCATCGCGGGCGCCACCGGGTCGGGCAAGAGCGTCTGCGTCAACGCCATGGTCTGCTCACTGCTGATGCGGGCAACGCCGACCGAGGTGAAGCTGATCATGATCGACCCGAAGCGGGTCGAGATGGCCCAGTACAAGGGCATCCCGCACCTGCTGACCGAGGTGATCGTCGACTCCGACAAAGCGGTCAACGCCCTGAAGTGGACGGTCGGCACGATGGAAGCGCGCTACCACGAGTTCGCGCAGCGTGGCGTCCGCAACATCGCCGCCTTCAACGAGGCGCTGCGCCCGGGCGAGCCCCGCATGCCGTACATCGTCATCGTCATCGACGAGCTGGCGGACCTGATGATGGTCAGCGCCTACGAGGTCGAAGCCACGATCACGCGGATCGCGCAGCTCGCCCGCGCGACAGGGATCCACCTGGTGGTGGCCACTCAGCTGCCATCGGTCCAGGTCATCACCGGCCTCATCAAGGCCAATATCCCGAGCCGCATCGCGTTCGCCATGACCTCCGGCGTCGACTCGCGCACCATCCTGGACACGACCGGGGCGGAGGACCTGCTTGGCCGCGGCGACATGCTCTACCAGCCGATCGACGCGCCGCGGGCGGTGCGGCTGCAGGGCGTGCTGGTCACCGACGGCGAGATCGACGACGTCGCACGCCACTGGCGCGAGCAGGGCGGACCGCAGTATCGGCCCGAGATCACCGCTCCGAAGCGCGATGGACGGGGCGGCGGCCGGCCTGGGGAGGATGGCGAGGACGACGACGCAGATCAGCTGCTGCAGCAGGCGGTCGACATCGTGCGGCGGTCGGACAAGGCGTCCGCGTCGCTCCTGCAGCGGCGCCTCCGTATCGGATACGCGCGAGCGGCGCGCATCCTCGACCAGATGGAGGACCGCGGCATCGTCGGCCCGGCCGACGGCAGTCGCTTCCGCGAGGTGCTGGTCACGCCGGACGGATGGGGCGGGGACATCGGTCCCGACGAGGACGATGGGTGACCGACCAGGAGCTGCACAAGCTCGGTGAGGTGCTGCGTGCCGCCCGGGAGGCGAAGGGCGTGGACCTCCCCAGGGTGGAGCGCGATACCAAGATTCGCGCGCGTTACCTGACGGCGCTGGAGACCGGCGACTACACCGAGCTGCCCGGTTCCGTCTACACGAAGGGCTTCCTGCGCAACTACGGCGCGTACCTGGGGCTCGATCCGGAGTACCTGGTCGACCTCTACCGTCTCGAGAGCTCCTCGCCCACGACGGAGCGGCCGACCGTCCACGCGCCGCCGAGGCCAATCACCAGGCGCCGCAGCCGCGCCCTGGTCGTGACCCCGGGCGCGATCGCGGCTGCCGTCCTGACCGTGGGCGTCGCCGTCTTCATCATCTACCTGGTCGCCGAATTCGTGACGTTCGCGCGTACCCCAGACCTGGTGATCACGGACCCGCCCGGCAACGTGGGCGCGTACGAAGGGCTGGAGTACACGATCGTCGGCACGACGGAGCCCAACTCGCGCATCACCATTGACGGGCTGCGTGAGAACCCCAGCGTCACCGCCGACGCAGACGGCCGCTTCTCGATCGAGGTCGCCCTGGTGCCGGGCTCGAACGTCATCACCCTGGTCGCCAACGACCCGCTGACCGGCCGCAACAGCAACCCGGTCAGCCGCACCATCGTCGTCGGTGACGGTGGCGCCTCGCCTACGCCGGGTGGCGGCCTCGCCACGCTCACGGCGCCGGAGGAAGGAGCGACCGTCCGCGGGCCGGTCGAAGTGACCGGTACCGCCGCGGCCGGAGCCGGCGTCTCGATCGCCGCGACGCTGGTCGAGGCCGCCGAACCGAGTTTCCGGATCGTGTCGCTCACCGGCGAGGAGGTCCGCATCCCGCGCCGCGACCCGTCGCCGCCGCATCCGCTGAGCCTGACCGCCGATGACAAGGGAGCCTTCAGTGGCACCGTCACACTGGCACCTGGCACGTGGGACCTCTCGGTGACCGTGGACGGCGAAGCCGAGCCGCTGGTGCGCCGCGTGGTGGCCGCGCCACAGGCGGGACTGCACGGGACGCTGCGCGTGCGCGGTGGTACGTCCTACCTGGAGCTGGACGAGGATGGGGATCCGCGGCGTGGCATCTCCGGGCGAAACGCGGAGGCCGGCACGCGCGTCACGCTCAGCGCACGCCAGTCGCTGCGCATCCGCGTGGGAAGCGCCGGCGTCGTGCGACTGGTCATCAACGGGATCGACCTCGGCGCCATGGGCGACCCGGGCGACGTCGTGGAGTGGCGCATCACGCGTCGCTGAGGGCAAGATAAGGAGCAACCATGGCCGATTCATCCTTTGACGTCGTAAGCGACTTCGACCAGCAGGAGCTCGTCAACGCGCTCGACCAGGTGCGGCGCGAGGTCGCAACCCGCTACGACTTCAAGGACGCGCGGGTGAGCATCGAGCTGGCGAAGACGGAGATCGTGCTGCAGGCTGACGACGAGTACCGCGCCAACGCGGTGAAGGACCTCATCCAGTCGAAGGCGGTGCGGCGCAACCTGTCGTTGAAGATCTTCGAGTGGGGGACGCTGGAACCAGCCGCCGGTGGGACCGTGCGCCAGCACATCACGCTGAAGCGGGGCCTTACCAGCGAGCAGGCCAAGGAGCTCAGCAAGCTCGTGCGCGAGGGCTTCCCGAAGGTGAAGCCGGTGATCCAGGGAGATGCGGTGCGCGTCTCGGGCAAGAGCAAGGACGACCTGCAGGCCGTGATCGGCCATCTGCGCGCGCTCGACTACCCGGTCGCTCTCCAGTTCGAGAACTACCGGTGAGTCCAGGGCCGTCCGAGGACGAGCTGGCGAGCGCCGCCCGGCAGATCGGCGAGGCGCTTCGCTCGGCCGGCTGGCGGGTTGCCATCGCCGAATCCTCGACCGGTGGCCTCATCGGCCACTCGATCACGATGATCCCGGGCTCATCGGACTACTTCCCGGGCGGCGTGATCAGTTACTCGAACCGCGCCAAGGAAGTGGAGCTCGGCGTGCCGGCCGAGATGCTCCAGGCACATGGCGCGGTCTCGGCCGAGGTGGCGGTGGCGATGGCGGAGGGCGTGCGTCAGCGCTTCGGCACAGAGCTGGGGCTGAGCGTCACCGGGATCGCCGGGCCGGAGGGCGGCACGGAGGGGAAGCCGGTGGGGACGCATTGGATCGGCGTCGCCCTCCGCGGCCACCCATCACGTGCGGAGCACCGCCTCTTCACCCACGATCGCGAGGGGAACAAGGCTTCCGCGGCCCTCGTCGCGCTCGAGCTAGGCCTCACCGAGGTGCTCGCAGCCCCTCCACACCCGAGTTGAGGCACCATCGCCGATGGTGAGGCCCGGCGAGCGCATCCACGTGATCGGTATCGCCGGCTCCGGCGCCGCGGGCGTCGCCCTGTTGATGCACCACGCCGGCGCGCGTGTCGACGGCTGCGACCTCGACACCCCGTCGCCGTACACGCCGCCCCTGCTGGCGGCCGGCGTCCCGATCATCTCCGGCCACGATCCGGCGCACCTGGCCGGGGTCGAGCGCGTGGCCATCACGCCCGCGCTGCGCGCCGTGCCCGGTCTGCCGGAGCTGGTGGCGGCCAACGACCAGGGGCTGCCCGTGGTCAGCTGGCAGCACATCCTGGGGGAGCTGATGGAGGCCGAAGGCCGCATCGGGCTGGCGGTCACCGGCACCCACGGGAAGTCGACCACCACCGCGCTGCTCGGCCACCTGCTCATTGCGGCCGGCCTGGACCCGACGGTCGAGGTCGGCGCCTTCATCAACGCCTGGGGCGCCACGGTCCGGCCCGGCGTGGGCGCGCCGTTCCTGGTGGAGGCAGACGAGTTCGGTGACAACTTCCTGAACTACCACCCGGCTGGCGCGATCGTCACCAACGTTGAGATGGACCACCCGGACTTCTTCGCCGATCGGGACGCGGTGCTGGCCTCGATGGAGCGTTTCGTGCGTGGCATGCGGCCGAATCCGGCGCTGGGCGGTCGCCTGCTCCTCACCACCGCTTCTGACGCCGGGGCGCGGGACCTGCTCGCGCGGCTGGATGGGTGGGACGGGCGCGTCATCCGCTACGGACCTGGTGGCGAGATCGAGGCGAGTGACGTGACGTATCGGGATGGGGGAGCGGCATTCCACCTGTTCGAACAGGCGTTCTATTCACCTCTCGCCGGAGCTTACAACGTGCTCAATGCGACGGCGGCGCTGACACTGGCACGGGAGCTCGGGGCGTCCCTCGAGTCTCTCTCAGACGGATTGCGCACGTTCCCGGGAGCGGGACGACGGATGGAGCTGATCGCGGATACTGCGGGCGTGACCGTGTACGACGACTACGCGCACCATCCGACGGAGGTCGCGGCCACGATCGGCGCCGCACGCCAGCGAGTGGGGGAGCGAAGGCTGTGGGCGGTCTTCGAGCCGCACATGTACTCGCGCACCGCGCTGCTGTTCGACGAGTTTGCAGCCGCTTTTACCGATGCCGACGAGGTCGTCATCGCGGACATCTTCGCCTCGCGCGACACCGACGAGGCGCTGCGCGCCACCTCCGCCGAGTCATTGGCCGATGCGATCGAGCGCACCTCGGCGGTGCCGGCCATCGCGACCGGAGATGCCGACACCACGGCGCGCTACGTCGCCGAGCACCTGCGGGCGGGTGACGCGGTCCTGGTGATGGGCGCCGGCAAGTCCTATCGCATCGCAACGGGATTGCGTGACGCCCTCGAGGCGGGCGTCCTCGACATGCAGCACAGCCTCCAGGGACCAGACCGATGAGCCCGGCGCGGACCATCATCCTGGCGATCATCCTGGCCGTCGGCGTTGCGCTGCTCGAGCAGGGCCTCATTCGCCTGGTGAATGCCTCGGGAGCCAGGGACCAGCCAGCCGTCGTGCTCGTCCTGCTCCTCTCCGCCTTCCTCGGCCTGCTGACGGCCGTCCTGACGCGCTCGCTCGACCTGCCAGGCGCCATGGCTCCGACTGCCCTGGTCCTGGGCTGGATCCTGGTGCCGGTGGTGCTGGCGGCGATTCCGAGCCAGGCCACGGCCGCCTTCGGTGGGGGAGCAGCCCTCGATGCAGCTGAAGCGGTGGCATTGGCCGTCGCCGTCGTGGCAGCTGCGGTCACGCTCGGAGTCCAGGCCGATCGGTGACTCCCGGCGCCAGCCACCCGTCGTTCGCTGAAGCCTGAGACGCGCTAGCTCCGCCGTGGCGGCTGAGCCTGGAGCTCGCCTACGAATCGCTGCGCAGCGGCACGTGCGCCTCCTGGCGCCAGACCCGTGGGCCATCGCGGCAGGCTGAGTGGTCAACCGAACGACGGAGAGGGCTTACGCTGGAAGGGCCGTCGGGCGACGCGTGGCAGATCGCTGCCGACGTGCTCTTCCTGGTCTCGGTGGCCATCCCGAAAGGCGCGGATCACCCCACAGTGGTGGCAAATGCCCGGAATGAGCCGGAGGCGACCGATCTGGCGCTGCGCTGGAGCACGATGGACCTGCGCCTGAGCGTGCAGCCTCAGCTGCAAGCGCTATGGCCGCATCTGGTTGATGCCGCGGAGGCCAGGGCTCAGCGACACTCGGGAGCGGTAACTGTGGCGTGGTTCCCGGAAGGTGTACGAGCCAGCTGCCAATGCGTATCACCAGCTGGTCAGAGTTCAATCCACGTATCTATGTCGTCGATCCACGCGAGCGTGCGCAGATCGGTGCGCCATGTGTGATTAACGGGATCGATCAACGCGAGCCTGTGCGGCTCCGTAGCCCACATGTGATCGATCGGGTCGATTGCCGCGGCCCAAGGGAAGGCTCACACCGGCACAACGTCACATAACATATCTTTGGGGAAGTGCTACAACGTGAACGGCGACAGGCGCCAGGTGGAAGCGAAGACACGCCACACGCGTGGACCCACCCTGGGGCGGGATTCCCCGGGGTGGGTCCACGCGTGCGTTGACTGGATGCGCAGGCTGGGTGCCGCAGGGCTATGCGCGGCGGCTACCGACGCCGCGTGCGAACCACTGACAG
>DASSCW010000175.1:0-3668 GCA_035697465.1 Candidatus Limnocylindria bacterium
GGTCTGGATCGCCGAGGTGGGCGTGGCGGCCAGCACGAGCAGCAGCACGGCCACGGCCGGGCCGCTGGACAGCGCGCGCCACCGAGCTCGGGCTGGTTCCATGCTCCTCCCTTGGACCCGAGTCTACGGACCGCCGGAGCGTCGCCACAAGACACGATCGTCCCGTTCGGCCGCACTCCTGTGTAAGCAGGACGTGTCCGCACATTGCTTGACGCAGGTCCAAGGGACCCGTAGGGTCCGCCCACACCCTGACCGTCCCGGGCTGCCCCGGCGTCGACGGCCAGGCACACGGAGGTTTGCCCACATGCAGTCCCTGCGAACCCTGCTCCTTGGCGCCCTGGTCGTCGCACTGGCCGCGTGCGGCGGCGGACCTGATAACTCCAGCGCGGCCGAATCGACTGGCGGCGAGCCCAGCCCGGCGTCCAGCGCGTCCCAGCCGGCAGAGTCCGCGGCCGAGAGCTCTGACAATGGCGGGCCCGGCGCGACCGATGCTGAGAGCCTGCTCAACGAGCTGGTCCCGCCGAACTCGACCGAGCTTTCAAGGACTGAGGCGGGCGGGGCTACGCTGGTCAGCTACGAGTCGACCGACACCGTCGGTGACCTAAAGAGCTTCTACGTGCAGAAGATCGTCGAGCTGAACATGACAGTCCTCACCACGACCGAGGCGGCCAACACCTATGCCGTGGCCATCGGCACGGATGAGACGGGTGAGGGCCTTGGCGCCACCATCGCCGTCCAGAATGCCGGCGACGTGACCAACGTCATCGTGACGGTCGCCGAGGGCACCTGAGGCTAGTCTTCGCCCGTCCCTGACTGCTCGCGGATGGTGTTCACCACGTTGGTATCGGCCAGGGTGGTGACATCACCCAGAGACCGCTGCTCGGCGATGTCGCGCAGCAGGCGCCGCATGATCTTGCCGGAGCGCGTCTTGGGCAGGTCCGGCGTGAACATGACCTGCTTGGGCCGAGCGAACTTGCCGATCATGTCGGCCACGTGCTCGCGCAGATCCGCGCCGAGCTCGTCCGACGCCTCGTACCCGGAGCGCAGGATCACGTAGCTGAAGATGGCCTGCCCGGTGATCGGGTCGGTGCGGCCCACCACCGCCGCCTCGGCTACGGCCGGATGCGACACCAGCGCCGATTCGACCTCCGTGGTCGAGATGCGGTGGCCAGACACGTTCATCACGTCGTCGACCCGGCCGAGCAGCCAGTAGTAGCCCTCTTCGTCGCGCTTGCAGCCGTCGCCGGCAAAGTAGCGCCCGGGGTAGCGGCTCCAATACGTGTCCACGTAACGTTCGTGGTCGCCGTAGATCCCGCGCAGCATCGACGGCCAGGGCCGTTCCAGGACGAGGTAGCCGCCGCTGCCCAGCGGCACGGAGTTGCCGGCCTCGTCGACGACGTCCGCCTTGATGCCCGGGAACGGGAAGGTGGCGGAGCCCGGTTTGGCGGTGGTGATCCCCGGCAGTGGCGTGATCATGATCATCCCCGTCTCGGTCTGCCACCACGTGTCGACCACCGGGCAGCGCTCGCCGCCGATGTACTTCCAGTACCAGGCCCACGCCTCGGGGTTGATGGGCTCACCCACGCTGCCGAGCAGCCGCAGTGCGCTCAGATCGTCGCGCGCGAACATCTCGTGGCCGTACTTCATGAGCGCGCGGATGGCGGTGGGAGCGGTGTACAGGATGGTGGCGCGGTACTTCGCCGCGATCTGGGCCCATCGGTCCTTGTCCGGGTGGTCGATGGCGCCCTCGTAGATGATCCCGGTCGTCGCGTTCGCGAGTGGCTCGTAGACGATGTAGGAGTGCCCCGTGACCCAGCCGATGTCGGCCATGCACCAGTACACGTCGTCCGGCTGGATGTCGAAGATGAACCGATGCGTGGTGGCGGTGCCGACCAGGTAGCCGCCGGTGGTGTGCATGATCCCCTTCGGCTTGGCGGTGGTGCCGGAGGTGTAGAGCAGGTAGAGGAGGTCCTCGGAGTCCATCGGCTCCGGCTCGGCGGTCGTGGGCTGGTCGGCCGTCAGGTCGTGCCACCAGTGGTCACGGCCTTCGGCCCACGCAACCTCGTCGCCCGTGCGCTTGACCACCACGCAGTGCTTGACCGACGTGGTGCGGCCGATCGCCTCGTCGGCGTTCGCCTTCAGCGGCACGGTGGCGCCCTTGCGATATCCGCCGTCGGCGGTGATCACCGCGACGCACTCCGCGTCCTCGATGCGGCCGGCCAGCGCGTCGGCGCTGAAGCCGCCGAACACGACCGAATGGGCGGCGCCGATCCGGGCGCAGGCCAGCATCGCCACCGGCAGCTCCGGGATCATCGGCATGTAGATGGCGACCTTATCGCCCTTGTTGATCCCCAGGCCACGCAGCGCGTTGGCCATCCGGCACGTCTCGTCCAGCAGGTCCTGGTAGGTGAGCGTCCGGGTATCGCCGGGCTCGCCCTCCCAGTAGTAGGCGACCTTGTCACCGAGCCCGTTGGCCACGTGGCGGTCGAGGCAGTTGGCGCTGAGGTTCAGCTTGCCCCCGACGAACCACTTCGCGTAGGGCAGCTGCCAGTCCAGCACCTCGGCCCACGGCTCGATCCAGTCGATCCGCTTCGACTCCTCCGCCCAGAAAGCCCGGAAACCCTCCTCGGAGGAGGCCTGCTCGTAGATGGCGGGGTCGCTGGCGATTGCCCGCGCCACGAACTCGGCAGGTGGCGGGAACTTCCTCTCCTCGCGGAGCAGGTTCTCGATTGTCTCCTCGACGTGCTCCCGGCCGGGATGCTCGTCCCGGTGCTCGTCGACGCGAGGTTCCGTCGTCACTGCGGACCCTCGTGATGCTCGCGGCGATGAAGGCGGGAGATGATCGTGGTGAGCATCGGGATCGCCATCTGCGGGTGCTCTTCGAGAGAGGCGCGGAACTCCCAGGCCGGGATGATCAGGCAGGTGAGTGGCGTCTCCGCCCGCACGGTGGCGGTGCGTCCGTGCTCCTCGATCAGCGCCAGCTCACCGAAGAAGTCGCCGGCCTGCAGCTTCCCGACCGTTCCCTGAGCGCCCTGCTCGACGCTCGCCGTGCCCTCGACGATCAGGTACAGCCGGGTGGCAGGATCCCCCTCGTTCACCACCACGGCGCCGGGCGCGTAGCTCTGCTCGCGCGCGGTGCGCAGCACCTGCTCCAGGGCGCGCTTTTCGAGGACGGCAAGCAGCGGGATCGAAGCGGCGCGCTCGGTGTCCATCGGCTCCTCCGGCTCAGTTGCTTCAGTGTGCGGCGCCCATGCTAGGGCGTGGGCAGATCATCGGCTAGACCGGCGCGCTTCGTTTTCAGGCGCGATTCACGGGATCGATACATGGCGGCGTGCGGCGTCGCGGCCGACCCCCGTGATTGGCCCTGTTCATATCCGAGGGTCCGATAGGGCCCGGACAGCCCCGTCGATCGATGGCATCAATCAGGCGAGGAACCGATGCGCGCGTTCGGCGTCCGGTCGCAGCGTGTCGAGGGTGGCCAGGAACGCCTCCAGCACCGGCGTCAGCCGGCCCGCGTCCCGGCGCCGAGCGACCACGATCTGGCGCGTGACCGGCGCCATGTCGGTGACGCTTACCGGCACCAGGCGCCCCGTGCCGATCTCCGCCTGGACCGATGTCCGCGGCAGCAGGGCGATGCCCAGGCGCTGCTCGACCATGCGCTTGGCGGC
>DASSCW010000176.1:0-4859 GCA_035697465.1 Candidatus Limnocylindria bacterium
CACGCCTCAGCGCTGCCCTTGGCGGGGGCGTCGAGATCTGGGCCAAACGAGACGACTGCAATTCCGGTATCGCCTTCGGGGGCAACAAGGTTCGGAAACTCGAGTACCTCGCCGCCGATGCGATCGCGCGCGGTTGCGACACGCTCGTCTCCATCGGTGGAGTGCAGTCCAACCATACCCGCGCCGTCACCGGCGTGGCCAGACACCTGGGCCTGGACGTCGTCACGGTCCAGGAGCACTGGGTCGATTGGGACGACCCTGGTTACGAGACGGTTGGCAACATCCAGCTCACGCGGATCATGGGCGGCGACATTCGGATGGACCGGGCGGGCTTCGACATCGGCATCCGCGACAGCTGGCGCCACACATTGGAGTCGGTCGAGGCTGCCGGCCGCAAGGCATATCCGATTCCCGCCGGCGCGTCCGACCACCCCCTCGGAGGCCTTGGGTACGCGAACTGGGTGCGGGAGGTCGCCACCCAGGAAGCCGACCTTGACGTGTTCTTCGATCACGTCATCGTCTGCACGGTGACCGGCTCCACTCAGGCGGGGATGATCGCCGGGGTGGCCCTCGAGGGCAGAGACGACCGAAGGATCATCGGTGTCGACGCATCCAAGACTCTCGAAAAGACGGTCGAACAGGTCAGCCGGATCGCCCGTGCGACGGCCGCGTCGATCGGCGTGGAACGGCAGCTGCGCGACGACGAGATCGTGGTGGTCGACGGGTACGCCGGTCCGCTATATGGCGTGCCAAATGAGCAGGCGATCGAGGCGATCCACCTGGCAGCCCGAACCGAGGGGATGCTCACCGACCCGGTGTACGAGGGCAAATCAATGGCCGGCCTCATCGGGATGATCCGAGCCGGCGAGATACCCTCGGGATCGCGCGTGCTGTTCGCGCATCTCGGCGGACAACCGGCGCTGTCCGCCTACGCACACACGCCAGGTCTCGGCGGGTGAAGGTGTGGCGCGCCGGACAGGATTCGAACCTGCGACCTTCGGCTCCGGAGGCCGACGCTCTATCCACTGAGCTACCGGCGCGCGAGGGCCAATGATAGAGGGCCATCGCAGTTGGCACGCTGGGTGCATCCACCCTGCCCGTAGATCACTCTGCAAGAGGAGAAGGCCATGTACTGGGGTGGAGGGATCATTGGACTGATCCTGCTGATCCTGCTGATCCTGTTGCTCACGGGCAACCTGTAGACGCCGAACGCACGGAAAGGGCCCCTCCACGTCGGAGGGGCCCTTCTCAATACCCGCCGGTTTTGTTGCTCCAAAAGAAACCCGCAAGATGCGCGCCATGCCATCGGTCCACGAGATAGACGAAGGCCCCTCCGAAGAGGGGCCTTCATTTGCTGCCGGATTCGCTAACCGCAAGGGCATCTTTCACGCACGGTTTCCCGCACTACCCTTACCCAAACCTACCCATGACCTTGCGATCAGTGGTGAATCGCTGTACGAACAGCGAACACATGATACGGGAGGACCACCCTCCGGGTCAATGGTTGGGGACTAAGAATCCTTCACATTTCAGAGCGGACTGAGGCCTGCTCAGGCACGAATCAGGACCATTGATTCGATGATCGCCGGGTCGAGCGGGACGTTGCGCGGGTCCCCGCTGGTCGGCAGCGCGCCGATCCCATCCACCACCTCGGTCCCGCTCGTCACGTGTCCGAGGATGGTGTACAGCCGTTCCAGCCGATCATCGAGGTCGGCCAGGTTGACGAAGAACTGGCTGCCGTTCGAGTCGGGCTGCCCGCTGTTTGCCATCGCGACGACGTACTGGTCGTAGTTCTGGGTCTCCGCCGGGAGTTCGATCCCGAATTGGTATGGTGGTCCGCCGGTCCCGAGGCCATCGAAATCTCCGCGGTTGGACTTCGTCTGCGGGTCTCCGGCCTGGATGACGAAGCCGGCGATCACGCGATGGAACGTGATCCCGTCGTAAAAGCCGCAGCCGGCGAGAGCGACGAAGTTGGCAACGGCGACCGGCGCCGGCTCGGGTGCCAGCTCGATCCTGAAGGTGCCCTTGTTGGTCCGCACCTCGATCGCGGTGGTGTCGCCGATGATGCTCGCCGCTGTCTCGGCGGTGGGCGCCTGGGTCGGGCACGAGGGTTGGGGAGTCGGCGAGGCGGCCGGCGCAGTGCAGGCCACGAGCAGCAGGGACGCGGCAATACCCGCTGCGAGGGCGCGCGGCGGTCTCATCGGTCCAGGCCCCCGAGCTTGGCGTCGAACAGGCGCGCGGCAAACGAGACCGGCATGGTGCCTCCGTAGATCAGCGTGTCGTGGAAGAACTTCAGGTTGAAGGCCGGACCCATCCGCCGCTGCACGCGGTCGCGCAACGCCTCGATCATATGGCGGCCGTACAGGTAGCTGAGCTGGTACGTGGGGGTGCTCGTGTAGCGCTTCACCTCGGCCAGTGCCGCGTGCCGCTCGAAGCCGGTGCGTTCGGCCATGAAGTCGACTGCCTCCTCGAAGCCGATGTCACCCCGGTGCAGGCGGATGTCCAGGATGATCCGCACCGATCGCCAGATCGCGTCGGTGTGCAGGACATACCGATGGATCGGCGTGTCGTCGAAGCCAGCCTCCTTCATCATCCGCTCGCAGTAGAACGCCCAGCCCTCGTCGAACTCGGCGGCGCTCAGGCTGAGGGCTCGCACCAGGCTGGGGTTGGTGGTCGCCGCGGACAGCTGCAGGTGATGACCCGGATAGGCCTCGTGCACGCCGGTGTTGCTGATTGCCGCGTAGTTGTGCTCACGCCACATCTCGTGGGTGGCCGGCGGGGTGACGACATACGTGCCCGCCGGATTGGGGTCAAAGCGCGCGGGCTGGTAGTAGGCGGCGAAAGGGATGACGTGGCGTTCGAAGGACGGGGTCTCGATCACCTTCAGCCGATCCTGGTCGGGGAGGGTGGCCAGGTCGTGATCGACCACGAAGGCGCGCGCCTGCGCCATCGAGTCTCGGTATGCCTCCAACGCCTCGGGGAAGGTGCGCGGATGGTCCTCCCTGACGAGATCGCCGACCTCGGCGGGTGACAGCGTCGGGTCGATCTCGATGCAGATTGCGTCACGGGCGGCCGTCTCTTCGGCCAGCATCCGCTCCCCAACGGCCAGGATCTCGTCGCCGTCCGCTTCCAGCCGCCGGAGCGTGATCAGCTGCTCGAGCCCCTCGCGGCCGGTCTGCCAGCTCGCCTTCGCGCGCGGCAGCGCGTCGTCGCGCAGCCAGGTGACGTGCTCATCCAGCGCGGCTTGCGTCCCCTCCGCGGCGGCCTCGAGCCGCGCCAGCAGCGCCGAATCGGTCCGCTCAGAGCGCGCGACGGCCACGATGGTGTCGATGAATTCCGGCAGCGATTGACTGCTTTCGATATCGATCTCCACCCAGAGGCGCACGGGGGCATCGACCCGCGTTCGCGACTGCGCCATGTAGGCCGGCGCCCCTTCGAGGCGTGACGTGATCGACTCCAGCCGCTCGTCCAGCGGAGCGTAGTCGCGGGTGAAGATCGGGAAGAGCGCGTTGCCGATGTGCTCGGCAGCGTTGGTGGACCCCGCCCACTGGCGTCGCTCGGTCAGCTGATGGACGGCCAGCTTCGCCTCGTGGATGACGAGGTCGCGGTCGAGCGCGCGATCTGACGAGATGTCGTCGGCCGGCAGCCGCTCCATCTCGGTGATGGCGGCGCGGTGGAACGCGGCCTGCCGCTCGACGTGCTCGCGGGTGCCATCGGCCAATTCATGGTCGTGGTCGTGGACACCGAGATAGGTAGCCCCCTCGGGATCCATCTCGAGCATTTCGCGAAACCAGCGCTCGACGGTGCGGTCGAACCGGGCGTCGGCATCCGAATTGACGTGCATGCGCTCCTCGGTGGGACGCGAACGAATGGTCGCAGCGGCCACCGCGCGGGGTCGCGACGGTGTTACGGAGCCAGGCTGCGCGCGAGGAAGCCTAGCACCCAGTCGCGGTACTCGTCGCCGCAGAGCTCGACCGACTCGTCATGACGAGCAGCCTCGCAGACCTCGAGCTCCGCCGGCGTATTCCCGGCCTCCGCCGCGGCAAGCAGCTCCTCCCCATCGTTTGCCCCGATCGAGTCATCCTGCCCGCCCACGATGATGAGCACTGGCCGGTGGAAAAGCGGGATCTGCTGGACTGGATCGATGGCACTGATGTCCTGGCCCGTCCGCAGCAGCGAGCCGAGCAGGATCGACCAGGACCCGGGCAGCGAGAGCGGAGACCCCTCCTTTTCCAGCCCCGCCTGCACACGATTCGCCAGCGTGGCGTAGGTCGAATCCAGGATGAGGGCGTCGACCTTCGGGTCGGCCACAGCTTCGGCGAGGGCGGCCGCGCCGCCCATCGACACGCCCAGGACCGCGATCTGGTCCGGCTCCTTGTTGGTGTCCACCCACTCAATGACGGCCCGCAGGTCGTCCTGCTCGGCGACGCCGACCGTCGTCTGATCGCCACCCGACTGGCCGTGGTTGCGGAAGTCGAAGAGGACGACGTTGTAGTCCGCGTGCAGCGCCTCCGCGTAGGCGAGCATCCGGCTCTTGTTGGCTCCGTGATCGTGGGCGAGGACCACGGTGGGCCCGGTCGGGCCGGAGCCGTTGTCCGATGGGATGTACCAGCCCGCAAGGCCCAGCCCGTCCGACGTCTGCAGGCGCTGCCCGGCCGGCGCCGGCGGGCCGGGGCAATGCTCCGGATCGGGCAGGTCGGCCAGGATCGCGTCGGAGGCCGCGTCGTAGTTGATCGCCTCGTACACCCACGTATGGGCGAGGCCCGGCGTGCGGCAGTCCTCCGACGGCGAGGCCGGCTCAACCAGCTCGGCCGAGCCCTGGTACCCGACGTAGCCGAGGTACGCCACCAGCCCCACCA
>DASSCW010000177.1:0-3825 GCA_035697465.1 Candidatus Limnocylindria bacterium
GCCAGGCGCGCGGCGATGCCGAGGCGGCGCTCGACTTCGGCCAGGACCAAAACACCGCCGTCCGAGGTCAACCGTCCGGCGTCGAAGGTGACGTGCACAGGCTTGCCGGCGACGGGTGACAAACCCGGGAGAAACGGCGCATCATCCGCCATGGCGGGCGCGAACTCCGTTGGCCGTGCCGATTCTGCTTCAGCACCAGAATTGTACACGATCACAGCGGCTTGGTCAGCGCCCGCCAGCCCCTCGGTAGAGTCGAGGAAGGGCGCGGTGGCGTCGGCCATGGCGGCATCGCTCCGTTTCCCTTCCCCGCTCATCAAACCGGACGTGCGGTTTGCCCGCATCCGGCTTTCCGACTGGCTTCACGGCGAGGCACACGGCGGGGCGCCAAGATGAACACGCCGGAGCCGCTGGACTCCGAGCGCGCCGAACACCGCTTCCGCGGGGAAGCGATCGGTGCCGCGCGACGACACCTTGTGACGCCGAACCAGGAAGTGCCGAACCCGGTCATAGACGTGGTTGTCGATCGCCCGATACGCCGGCAGCCGGGTGCCATAGCCGAAATATGCGCTCCAGCCTCGCAGCAGGCGATTGAGCCGGTCACGCACGTCCGGCCAGGTCCCCATGTTGCCGGGCACCAGCAGATCGCTCACCTTGGTCTTGAGCCGTTGCACGCTCTTCTTCGACGGGCTGGCCCCCAGGTACCAGTGACCATCCTTCCGGTAACGGTGCGGGCCAAAGCTGTAGCCAAGGAAGTCGAACGGCTCGCGCCGGGCGTCCCGGATCGCGGTCTTCGACTCGTTGAGGGTGAGCCCGAGCGGGCTCATCACCGCCCGCGTCCACGCCAGCGCCTCGGCCGCGTGACCGCGGCTGAGGACGACGAAGTCGTCGGCATAGGCGACGACCTGGGCACGGTAGGCGTCCCCGCGTTCGGTGCCGCGCCAGTGCTTCAAGAACCGGTTCATGTACAGGTTGGCGAGCAGCGGGCTGATCACGCCACCTTGTGGCGTCCCCTGCCGGCTGGCTTTGCCCCCCGTCATGCGCCGCGCCCCATCCGCCGCGCACTCTTCGACCGGCGCCTCGAGCCACAGCTTGATCAGCCGCAGCACGTGCCGGTCGACGATCCGCCGCGCCACCGACCGCATCAGGTCTTGATGCGGGATCGTGTCGAAGTACTGCGACAGATCGGCGTCCACCACGTCGGTGTAGCCTCGGCAGAGCAGCGCGTGCACCGCCTGGATCGCGTCGGTCCCGCTCCGTCCCGGCCGATAGCCATGGGCCGCAGGGTCGAGATCCGCCTCGAAGATCGGCTCCAACACCAGCTTGGCGGCGGTCTGCACCACCCGGTCCCGGATCGTTGGGATGCCGAGGGGCCGCGCGCCACCGCCAGGCGTCGGGATCATCACCCGTCGCACCGGTGCGGGCCGATAGGTCCGTGCAACAAGGTCCTTCCTGAGGCCGGCGAGCCACCCGTCCAGCCCTGCCGCCTCGATCTGCCCGAAGGTCGTTCCGTCCACGCCCGGCGCGCCCCCGTTCGCACGGGCCAGCGCATAGGCGTGAGCCAGAATGTCCTCGCGGCAGATCTTGTCGTAGAGCAGGTAGAAGCGGAACGTCGGCTCCGCCTTCGCCTTGCAATACAGCTTCCTCTGAAGGGTCCGGATCTTCTCGGGTGTTGCCAGGCTCATCGCCAATCACCAGTCCTCGCCAGCGTCGAAAGCACACCAGAAGTCAGGGCCCTTCCCTCCACCGGCGTTACCCGGCTTCCTCAGTACTATGGCCCTGTCCGACTCCCGCCCGGACCGGCGCCCGAGGCGCCGTTGAGGCCGCGACCCTCGTCCAACGCGGGGCTCCCCCGTTACCCGATTCACCTTTCCGGCGTGCCATGCCCACTACCCCGGCGGATCGGACGGGTGCTCATGTCGATTGCTTCCCCATCCGTGCAGCCTTCCCCGAAACTCAGGCGGGTCGGCATCCGCGTCATCACTTTCGAGGCCTGCTCAGGCTTCACTCACGTTACGGCCCGTCGGATCGCTCAACCGCCCAAGGCGGCCTTTGTCACGAGGCCTATCGACAACACTCTGGGTGGGTCCTTCCTCCACTGGTGAATCGCGCCATCGGGGCGCACTGAGAAATCCGGGCTTCCGTAATGGGCCGTTGGGTGTCAAGTCCCCCCGAGCGATGTGATCGTCACCGCCGCCGGGTTCATGCTTCCGTCCGTGGTCGGCGTGTGATCCGCCACATCATGCCATCAGAAACGGGCGGCGAGCCAATCTAGGGTCGCGTGGTTCTCGGGTTCTCGCGCAGAGCGAGACCACTCCCGGATCACCGGCTTCACCGATCCCGCGTCCCGGCGACGGGACCTCGGTGGAGCAGGACGGTCCTGCCCTGCTCCGAAAAACTTGCTCCTTGTCAGCCGATCACGCGGCGGCGACCTCCTTGCCGAAGCGGAAGCCTGTGCCGTCGAGCCACATGCGGTGCAGGACGCTGGCGAGCTTGCGGGCGAGCGCCACCTTCGCCCGCTTCATGCCGCGGCGCGCGGCGACCGCCAGCGCCCAGCGCTTCAGGCTCGAGAACCGACCCGCCCGGGTCAGCATCACGTTGGCCGCTTCATAGAGGGCGCTCCGCACCATGGCGTCACCCACCTTGCTGATCCCGCCGGTGACGTCGGTCTCGCCGGACTGGTATTTCTTCGGCGTGAGGCCGAAGTGAGCACCCACTGCGCGGGATCGCGCAAACCGGCCCGGGTCGTCAATCGCCGAGCTGAATGTGATCGCGACCAGAGCACCGACCCCCGGCATGGTCATCAGCCGACCGCAGGTCGTGTCCGCGCGGACGATGGCCAGCATGGCCCGGTGCAGCGCGTGGTACTCGGCGCGTAGCGCCTCGCGCGCCCGCAGCATCGGCTCGATCACCCGTTCCAGCCTCGCCTGGCCGGTCACGAGGTCGCGGATGCGGCACGCGAACCGGCCCTTGCTCACGATGCCCACCTTCAGTCCGAAACCGCGCAAGATGCCACGGATGCTCAGCTCGACGTCCGAGAGCTTGCCCTGCAAGAGCTTGCGCCCGACCAGCAACGCCCGGACCTCCTGGGCCCGCGGCGACTTGCAGTGCACGGGCCGGAACCAGCCCATCCGCAACAGCTGGGCGATGCCCCGCGCATCCTTGCGGTCGGTCTTCACCACCATCGCCGACAGCGCCGCCTTCACCTGTCGGGTCTCGAGCAACACGACCTCGAGCCCCGCCTCCGTCAGGCCAGCATGCAGCCATTGCGACAGCGGGCCAGCCTCGAGCCCAATCCGCGTCACCACCAAGCCGAGCTCGTCGAGGAACCGGCTCAGCGCCTCGGGCTCTGTCGCCACCTTGGCCTCCCGGACGATCCGTCCGCTGCCGTCCACCACGCACAGGCTGCTCTGTTCCAGCGACACATCGATCCCGGCATAATGCTCCATGGTTGTCCCTCGTCGATGATTGGGGCCCACCCATTCGGACCCCGTTCGCATCATTACAGCCGCCCGCCTGACAGGCTTAGGTTCGGGCCCATTACGGCATCTAGGATGGGATTGCGATGGGGAGAGAATATGATCAGCTGACGCTCGAGGAGCGTCATTCGCTGTTCCGGCTGCATGCCCTCGGAACAGCGGTCGGTGCGATTGCCGATCGGCTTGGCCGGCACCGAGCGACGATCTACCGGGAGCTCGGCCGCAATCGGAAAGCCAATGGCAGCTACCTGCCCGAGACCGCGCAACGCTTCGCCTGGGCTCGGCGGCTACGGGGCTCAATGTTCGAGCGCCGCAGCCAGCTCGGCGACTTGGTGCGCGACCAGCTTGC
>DASSCW010000178.1:0-3708 GCA_035697465.1 Candidatus Limnocylindria bacterium
GGTCGGCGATGCAGCCTCCACCGTCGGCTCCAAGGTCGGCGATGCGGCCTCCACCGTCGGCCAGACCGTCGGCGGCGCCGCGAGCGCGGTTGCTGGCGGTGCCCAACGGGCCACCGGGGAGGTCGTCGAGCGCGCAGGTGCAACGGCCGAGCAGGTTGGATGGAAGCTCGACAGCTTCATGCAGGCAAACCCGATGGCAATGGGCGCGATCGCGGTCGGCGTTGGTGCGGTGGTCGGATCGCTCGTGCCGGAGACCGAACAGGAGCGCGATCTCCTCGGGGACGCAAGCCGGCAGATGGGTTCGGCGGTGCGCGACACCGTCGACCAGGCTGCCATCAAGGCTGAAGAGAGCTTCGACCGGGCGGAAGAGGAAATCGGCGCGGCCGGCTGACCTTCCAAAGGTCGCTCTCCCGCCGCCCGCGCGACCCGCGTCGGGTCCGCGGGAGAGCGGCTTAACCGCCATTGCGACAAGTAGTACCGGGGGCGATCGGTCAGGGTGCCCAGCTGAACAGGCTGTAATCCGACGGCTCGTGGGTCACCTGGCCGACCCAGGTCCCCTCGAGATCCACGATCCAGAGATCGCCGTCCTCGCCGCCGCCCCGTCGGACCAGGAGATGCGTCCCCTCTGGCGACCACATCGGCATCGCCGCCTCGTCCGTCGCGTCATTCGCGGTGATCTCGTGGTCATCGGTGCCATCCGGCCGGACCAGGCCGATCACCGAGGTGCCCGCATGCTGCCGCGTGTAGGCGATCCAATCGCCGCTTGGTGACCAGGTGACCGCCCAGACGAAGCCCGCCTGATAGGTGATCGGCCGTGCTTCGCCGCCCGCGAGATCGACGACCCAGACCGCATCGCCGAGACCGAATGCCGCCTGCCGGCCATCGGGCGAGAGGCTGAGAACCGCTGGACCAATGAAGCCGGTCTTGGTGCCAGCCGGATTGAGCTGGCGCAGGCTGGTGCCATCGGCGTTAACGACGTAGACATCGCCAGCATGGCTGGTCTCACCCTGGGGACCCGTGTCGGCGAAGAACACGATCTGCGATCCGTCTGGCGTAACGCCAAAGGGTTCGACAGTCAGCATCCCCTCCTGGAGTGGCATCACCATGCGGAGGTCGGTCAGGTCCGGCGAGGCCACCCACAGGCCGGTGTTCGCCGGATCGGTCTCGTCCCAGCCGTTGAATGCGATCAGACGTCCGTCAGCACTAGACGCTCCAGGGGCAAGGTTGAGCGTCTCGATGGGGTTGGGCACCACGACGGCATCTGTGCCATCGGGTCGGATGGTCTTGAACGAGTAGGTGCCGTGATCCGTGGCGGCGAGCGTCAGGACGAGGGAACCATCGGCCGACCAGCGAGCGCAGGAACAGCCCTCGGCGTCGAACAGTGCAATTTCGTCGGTGCCATCGGTCTTGATCGTGAAGTAGTGCTCCACGCCGTCCGTTCCGTTCCGCATGAAGAGAACTCGCCCTGCCGGGACCGGCACCTGAGCCGGGGTTGCGGCTGACGGCGCTACCGACGGGCTTCCGCCGGGAGACGCCGGGACGGCGCTGCAGGCCGCGAGCGCAAGGGCGAGCGGGACGATGGCAAGCTGCCGGCGGGTCATGGCGCCAGCACCCACACGGCAAGGGATGGGTAGGTGATGACGCCACTCACGCCCGGGTATGGGCACGAAACACAGCCGATGGCTGTCAGTGCCGCCGGATCGGATGGATCCAGGCGCGTCGCGTTGCTGCCGTCGCTGTCCATGACCCACAGCTGCCACATGGATTCGCCCTCCTCGGCGTTGCGGGTGAAGACGATGCGGCCGTCGCGCGTCCAGCTCGGGAACCTGGCGCCGAACTCACCTGGCTCGGTGGTCCCGATGGGCTCGGCGGTGTCCGTCGTCAAGCGCCGCAAGCCGCTGCCGTCGGGTCGGATGGTGTAGATGTCATTCAGCTGCTGGGCGTTATCGATTCCGGGTGCGGCCAGCTGGTCCACGGACGAGGTGAATGCGATCAGGGAGCCGTCCGGCGACCAGCGCGCATCGAGCGGATGGATCTCGTCCGGGATCGGCAGCTGACGGAAGTTGCTGCCATCGGCGTTGACGATGTAGAGGTCCTTCTTTCCGAATGGGTGCGGCTCACCAGGTGTCCCGACACCCTGTCGCGAGAAGACGAGCTGCGCACCGTCTGGCGACCAGCTCGGCGCGCGATTCACGCCGGGGCCACAGAAGTAGCCGCACGGATCGCCGAGGTAGGGATTCACGATGTGCGTCGCGTCGAGCTCGCTCACCGCTCCACTCGCCAGGTCCAGGATCCCGATGACCGTCTCCTCATCGTCGTTGCCGGTCGGGAGCGACCTGACGAACGCGAGGCGGGTTCCATCGGGCGAGAAGGTGTATTCGTAGTCCCCGCACGGCTGCCGCTGGCAATCGATGCCGAGCAACTGCGGTTCGGAACCGTTCGCATCGGTCAGGTACATGCGATTCGCGTCGTCGTCGGAATCGAGCTGGCTGATGATGATGCGGGAGCCGTCCGGCGAGGCAGCGACAACGAATGAGTAGGGACCCGGGAAGAGCTCGCGCTCGTTGGATCCATCCCCGTTTGAGGTGAAGATGCTTGCCCGGGTGCAGGGGAACCTAGAGGCGCAGTCCGCTTCGCCGGCGGCGAGCCTCGTCCACCGTGTGTAGACGATCAGGCCTGCATCCGGGACCGCTGAGGCCTCGACCGACGCCTCCGCCGAGGGATTGGACGGCAATGACGGAGCGGGCCTGGGATCGAGAATGCCGCTGCCGACGATGATGGCGCCGGCCGTCGCGACGAGGGTGAGTGACACAACCGCTGCGGCGAGCACCATCTGCAGGCGCCGATCACGCGGTGCTGCCGCGCCGATCACCGTGTCGGCGATTGTGGAGGCGTCGAAGGGCTCGACAGCATCCTCGGCGCGCGCCTGGAGGTACCGAATGAGGCGAGCTTCGAAATCGGTATCAGTCATCGGTCAACTCCGAGCGCAGGCGATCAACAAGCTTCTTGAGCCGGCCGCGCACGCCTTCAGGGCTCAGCCCGAACTGGGAGGCCAGCTCCACCGAGCTGAAGCCAAGCACGTACCTCAGGCCGAGCAGCTCCCGGTCCTTTGGATTGAGGCGGTCGACAGCTGCCCGCAGGTCCAAATCGTCGAAGTGATCGACGGGGTCGGGCATCTGCGCGAGCAGCTCTTCGGCCTCGGTCGGCCGTCGACGGCGCAGGATCTGCCGCGCCTCATTGGCGGCAATGGACATCAGCCATGGCCGGACGCGGTCGTGGTCGCGGACGCGACGCAGGCCGGTCCATGCACGCTGCCAGGCGCTCTGCACGGCATCGCGCGCAAGGTCGGGGTCGCGGACGATGACTCCAGCGAGCCGCAGCATGTCCGCGTGGTGCGCCGCGACGAGCAGCGTGAAGGCGACCCGGTCACCTGACGCGGCACGTGCCACGATTGCGGCCTGATCGCTCGTGCCGGCGGGTCGAGGCCCTGCCTTCACGGTTGCTTCATAGCGGTCGACATCCACACTCGTCCAGATGCGGTGGGCAGCCGAACCGTTTTGCGGGACTCAGCCTTGAACGAGGCGCCGCTTAGCTCACCCGGCTCTCAGGCTTCGGTCACGGCATAGAGTCGCCACTCGTCGGGGATGCCCTTCAGGGCATGCTCGCCACGCGCTTCGAAAGCGATGCCTGAGCCGGCGACGAGGTCCT
>DASSCW010000179.1:0-6990 GCA_035697465.1 Candidatus Limnocylindria bacterium
AGAGGGACGCCAAGTCCCACCAGGCCGATGACGAGGTTCAGCAGTCGCCTGCGCATGTGCTCGGTGGCTCCGTATCGAGATGAGCGTTCGACGTGGCTGCCCGCAGCGTACGTCAACTCAGCGAGAGTCGCGGGCTGTCCAACCGACGTGCGTCCGCGGCCTGCCGACCGCAGCCGGATGCGCGGTCCACGCATGCGCCGTCGGTATGATCGCCGCATGACAGCGATGGCGCCAGCTGCCTGGTGGCGAGGTCTGGGAGGTTTGACCCGCTCCGGCAGCTCGGTCGAAGGGCTGTCGTGGGCGCTCTACGACTTCGCGAACACGATCTTCAGCTTTGCCATCGTCAGCTTCGCGATGGGTCCGTGGACCACCATCGCGCTGGGCGAGACGACAGGAACCTTCCTCTTCACGCTTGCTGCCAGCCTGTCGGTGGCCCTCAATGCGGCCGTCTCGCCGGTGCTTGGCGCGATGAGCGACCGGACCGGCGGCCGCAAGCGGTACCTGCTCGTCTTCACCGTCGGTTGCATCGCGCCGACGCTGGTGATCGGCTTCGTCGACATCCGCCTGGGGCTGCTCGCCTTCGCGCTGGCCAACTTCGCCTACCAGGCGGCGCTGATCTACTACGACGCGCTGCTGCCCGACGTGGCCCGACCGGAGTCGCGTGGCCGGCTGTCCGGCGTGGGCGTGGCACTGGGATACGTCGGCAGCATCGTCTCCGCGCTGCTGCTCGGCACGACCGTCGACGCCGACGGCAACATCACGGCCGCCAGCTTCGTGCTGATCGGGTCGCTGTTCGCAGTCTTCGCCATCCCGATCTTCGTGCTCGTGCAAGAGCGCAAGCGCTCGACAGGCACCTTTCGCGTGGGTGACGCCCTGCGGTCGTGGTCGCAGCTGCGCACGACCGTCCGCCACGCACGGGAGCGGCCCGGCCTGCTGCGTTTCGTGGTCGGGCGCTTCTTCTACACGGACCCGATCAACACCGCCATCGCGGTCATGAGCCTGTTCGCCATCAATGCAGTCGGCTTCACGCAGGGCGAAGCGCGGTTCGTGCTGATCGGGCTGATCGTCGTGGCTGTCATCGCGTCGTTCTTCTGGGGAATCCTGTGCGACCGCATCGGCCCCAAGCGGACGCTGCTGTTCGTCCTCGCCAGCTGGACGGTTGGCCTGCTGCTCATCGGCGTCTGGTTGGACAAGATCCCGTTCCTGATCGCCGGCGCCATCCTGGGCTCCGGGCTTGGCGGCGTGGCTGTCACAGATCGGCTCCTGCTCCTGCGCCTCACCAGGCCGGATGAGGTCGGCGAGATGCTCGGGCTGTACGGGATGGCCGGCAAGCTGTCGGCGGTGGTCGGGCCGCTGCTGTTCGGCTTGATCGTCCTGATCCTGGATCCAGAGAAGAACGGCGCGTTCGCCTACCAGGTCGCAATCCTGTCACTCTTGGTGCTGATGGTGATCGGCTTCCTCATCGTGCGGCATGTCCCGGAGGGGACGCCGCCGCCGTCCGACGAGCTGCCACTGGCGGCAGCGCTCGAGCCTGCGATCGTGCCGCCCGGCGAGGCGCCGCTGTGACGCTGGTGGTGGCGCACCGAGGCGCATCGGTCCAGGCACCCGAGAACACGATGGAGGCCTTCCGGCTGGGGGTCGAGGCCGGAGCCGATGCGATCGAGCTGGACGTCCACCTCTCGCAGGACGGGCAGCTGGCGGTCATCCACGATGACACCGTCGACCGCACGACCGACGGCGTGGGCGCGGTCCAGGGCTTCTCGATGGATGGCCTGCAACGCTTCGACGCCGGCGCCCGCTTCACGAACGCGGCCGGCGAGACGCCGTTCGCCGGCAAGGGGCTGCGCATCCCAACCCTGCCCGAGGTGCTCGACTGGCTGCCAGATGGCGTCGGCCTGGTGGTCGAGATCAAGGCGCGCGCCGCGGTCCCGGCGGTGATCGAAGCGCTGCGCGGCAGGCCGGTCCGTGATGAGGGCCGCGCCAGCGTGATCTCGTTCGACGAGGCGGCCATCAATGAGGCGCATGCCCTCGATCCGGAGCTGGCGACCGGATACCTGCTGGTGCCGACCCAGCCGCTTGAGCCTGCGCTGCGCTGGGCGGTCGAGAATGGGCACCAGGCCGTTCATCCGTGGGAGGGCGACCTGGGTCTTGACCCGGTCCCGGCCCTGGCGCAGGCGATGGCCTATGGACGGCAGCTGGGCTGCTACGTGGTGAACGATCCGGGCCGGATGAAGCACCTGGCCGTGTTGGGGCTCTGGGGCTTCGTGACCGACGTCCCGGACGTGGCGCGGGCCACCCTCGGCCCGCGGTCGGACTAGACCGATGCGGGCGGCCGCCGGCGCGGCCGCCCGATCGTCATCGGTTCAGGCGCCGGCACTCGCCAGCTGGCCAAGCGCGGACTTGGCCGCCTCAGCGTTGTCGACGCCGAAGGCGACGGTGATCTTGCCGCCCTCCATGCCGGTCGGGAAGATGGCCTCGATGTTCACGCCGGCGTCGGCCAGCTTGCGAGCCGCATCGGCCAGCACGCCCGGCTTGTCCTCCAGCGAGGCGGTGGCGAGGGCGACCTCGCGGAAGCGTGCGCCGGCGCCCTCGAGCGCCGAGCGGGTGCTGACCTCGTCATTGGTGACGATGGCGATCGTGCCGGAGCCGCCCTCCGTGGCGCCGGCAATGCCGGCGATGTTGATGCCCTTCTCGGCGATCGCGTCCGCGATGTCGGCGAGCGCGCCGGGCCGATTGTCGAGGGTGATGAGGAATGCGTTCATGCCCATCTCCTGCGCTGCGGAGAACCAGTGTACGGCCGCTGTCATAGGGGCAGTTCATCGGGGGCTTATCAGGCAAGAATTCACCCGAAGCCCGATCCAGGTGCGATTCTGCCGATCTATCGGGCAACCGTGCGCGTGGGCAGCGAACTTCCTGTCGCTTCGTGCTCAGTACTGACCGATAGATGCGCAATCCGACACATGAATGGCCCTTCCGGTGAAGAATTGACCGATGTATCGGGCAGCTGGGCTACCCTCCCGACATGACGTATTCCATCGTGGCGCGCGACCCGCAGACCGGCCGCTTCGGGATCGCCGTGCAGTCTCACTACCTGGGCGTCGGCCCGGTGGTTCCGTGGCTGGAGGCCGGCGTCGGAGCGGTGGCGACCCAGGCGTCGGTCAATGTCTCGTTCGGGCCGATCGGGTTGGAGCTGCTGCGATCCGGCCAACGGGCTGAGCAGGTGGTTGCGGCTCTGCTGGCCGGCGACGACAACCCCCAGGTTCGGCAGGTCGGCGTGGTCGATAGCGAGGGAGGCACGGCCGCGCACACCGGCAGCGATTGCATCCTCGCCTGCGGCCACCTTGTGCGCGACGGGTTCACGGTGCAGGGCAACCTGCTGGCGCGCGACACATGCTGGCCGGCGATGGCGGCGGCGTACGAGGCGGGGCTGGCGGAGGGAGTGCCGTTCGTCGAGCGCATGCTGCGGGCGATGGAGGCCGCCGAGCGCGAGGGCGGTGACGTCCGTGGCCGTCAGTCGGCGGCGATCATGGTCTACGCGGCGGAGGTCCAGCAGGCCGCGTGGCGCGGCCGGCTGATGGACATGCGAATCGAGGATCACCCCGACCCGGTGCCCGAGCTGCGGCGCATCGTCACCCTGCAACTCGCCTACGACCTGCTCAACGACGAGGGTGATGCCGCCAAGGGTGGCGCGACGGCAGACGAGCGCTACGCCGAAGCGCGGCGCATGGCGCCGGACGCGTACGAGCTCGTCTTCTGGACGGCGCTGGATCTCGTCAAGCGCGGCGACATGGCGGGCGCGCGACGCGAGATGGCGATCGCGGTCGCCGCCGACGAGTCCTGGCGCCACACCCTCGAGCACCTGGCCGAGGGACGCCGGGAAGGGATCACGCCCGAGCTGGCGGCGGAGCTGCTGGGCAGCTAGCGACGGCCGCCGAGCGCCTTCAGGACGGCCCGCACGATGGCGCTGAACGCGCCCGAGCGAGCGATGCGCGAGCCCTCCTTGGCCACGTCGCCCCAGTCGACTCCCTTCTCGGGCGGTTTCGTGGGACGCATTCGCCCACCGGAGGGAGGGCGTCGGGCCGGGTCCTGGACATCCTCCATCGGCTGGGTCGTGTCGACGGCCGGGCCTGCCGGCTTCTGAGCGAGCGTCTCCTTGGCCGACACCGGGTCCTCGTCGGTCGCATAACGGGTCGCAATCGTCGAGGACGCCACCACCGCGTTGAAGGCCGCGGGATCCAGCTGCGCCATCAGCGACATCGGCGGGCGCATCATGGTGCGCACGGTCGGCATCGGCACGCCCTTCGGGTTTAGCCCGGTGGCCATCCCCTCGCCGATGCCCAGCTGGGTCAGCTCGCGCTCGACGTCGTAGTGCTCGCTGACCGGGAAGGTCTGGGCCGTGGCCCGCACCAGCGCCAGGTCGTCCGGCGTGAAGGCCCGCAGCGCGTGCTGCACCCGGTTTCCGAGCTGGCTCAGCACCTCGGCCGGGACGTCGGCGGGCGTGTGCGTCACGAAGAAGACGCCGACGCCCTTCGAGCGGATCAGGCGCGCGACCAGCTCCACCTGCTGGATGAGCGTCTTGTTCGCGTCCCGGAAAAGGAGGTGCGCCTCGTCGAAGAAGAAGACGAGCTTCGGCCGATCGAGGTCGCCGACCTCCGGCAGGATGTCGTACAGCCGCGCCAGCATCCACATCATGAAGGTGCTGAACAGGGCCGGGCGATCCTGCATGTCGGCGAGCTCGAGCACGCTGATCATCCCCGCGCCAGTGCTCGTGGTGCGCAGGAGGTCGTTGACATCGAACTCGGGGGCGCCGAAGAACGCGTCCGCGTCCTGCTGCTCCAGCTCGACGATCTTGCGCATGATCACGCCGACGGTGGCGGTCGCCACGCCTCCGTACTCGGCCATCTCGGCCTTGGCCTCATCGGAGTTGAGGCGGTTGAGCAGCGCGCGCAGATCGGCCAGGTTGACCAGGCCGAGCTTGCGGTCCTCCGCGTACTTGAAGCCCATGGCCAGCACGCTCTGCTGGGTCTCGTTGAGGTCGAGCACCTTGCTGAGCAGGATCGGGCCAAAGGACTGGACCGATGCGCGGAGCCGCACGCCCGGCTTGTCCCGCACCAGCGTGAAGAACTCGACCGGGAAGGCCTCGGGCGCGTAGTCGGTCAGCCCGATGGCCGCGACGCGCGCGTTGATCTTGTCGTTCAGCTGCGCCGGCGCGCCAAGCCCCGAGATGTCGCCCTTGATGTCGCTGATGAAGGCGGGCACGCCGGCCTTGGAGAGCTGCTCCGCCAGGACCTGCAGCGTCTTCGTCTTGCCGGTGCCCGTCGCCCCAGCCACGAGGCCATGCCGGTTGAACATGGCCAGCGGCACCCGCACTTTGGCGGCGGGCAGCGCCTCCGTGTCCTTCATGCCGGCGCCCAGGCCGACCGCCTCACCCTCGAAGCCGTAACCGATGGTGATGGCGCTGATCAGGTCGTCTGGCATCCGGGCGAGTATGCCAGTCCCCGCACGAGGATGGCCGCGCGATGCCCGACACGAACCTGTTCGTCCCCCTTGGAGACGACTGAACGCGTCGCGCTATTCATGGGGGATATGGTGTCGGCAAGGTCGCGCTGTTTCAGCCCCTCCTGGACAACAAACGATGCCTCGGCCGCATAGCGCGACGTCATTTCAGGCTCGGGTTGCCGGCAACATCCCCGTGGTGAATAGCCAGGCGTGCTGCTTCGGGAGTGTGGCTACCAGTTGGTGGCGGTGACCCGTTCCACCTCGCCGATCGACTCCAGCCAGCGCTCGGCGTCGATGGCGGCCTTGCAGCCGTCCCCTGCGGCGGTGACCGCCTGTCGGTAACGGTGGTCGTGGACGTCGCCGGCAACGAAGACGCCTTCGATGTTCGTGTTCGTGTCGCCGTCGTCAGCAGTCTTGCAGTAGCCGCGCGGATCGAGGTCCAGCTGCCCCTTGAACAGGTCCGTGTTCGGCTTGTAGCCGATGGCCACGAAGAGGCCCTGCACGTCCAGCGTCGACTCGTCCCCGTTGGCCGTGTCCCGGATCGCCAGCTGGTTGACGGTCATGTCGCCGCGCACGTCGGTCACTTCCTTGTTCCAGACGACGTCGATCTTCGGGTGGTTGAGGGCGCGGTCCTGCATGATCTTGCTGCCGCGGAACGCGTCGCGCCGCACCAGCATGGTCACCTTGGAGGCGAACTTGGTCAGGAAGAGCGCTTCCTCCAGCGCCGTGTCGCCGCCGCCCACGACCGCCACGTCGCGATCGCGGAAGAAGAACCCGTCGCAGGTGGCGCACGCGCTCACGCCGCGGCCACGGAACTCCTCCTCGGAGGTCAGGCCGAGCCACAGCGCTGATGCGCCGGTGGCCACGATCACGGCATCGGCCAGGTAAAGGTCGTCGCCGACCCATAGCTTGAAGGGGCGTTCGGCGAAGTCGACCTTGGTCACGTCGCGGTCGATGAGGTTGCTGCCGAAGCGCTCGGCCTGGTCGCGGAATAGCTGCATGAGCTCAGGGCCCATGATCCCGTGTGGGAAGCCGGGATAGTTCTCCACGTCCGAGGTGATCATCAGCTGCCCCAGCGGAGCGTTGCCGGCGAACACGATCGGCTCCAGGTTGGCGCGCGAGGCGTAGATGGCTGCGGTGAGTCCGGCCGGGCCGGAGCCGATGATCGCGACCTTGTGGTGGCGGGTATCGGTGCTCTGCTGCTCTGTGGTTGTCGTGGGCGGAACGGTCGCGGTCATGGATTCAGCATAGCGAACCTGTCGAACGGACCGATGCCGCCGGCCAGCGACCTAGGGCCGCGGCGACCGATCGGCGTCGCCGGGCTCGTCGAGATCCTTCTCCGGCGACTCCGGTGGATCATCGTCGCCCTGCGGCCCGTCATGGGGACGCTCGATCTCGTCAATCGGGTGCGTGTCTGGCGTCAGCTCATCCGGCTCTCCCGGATGGGGATCACGCGGAATGCGGAACAGGTCTGACATCTTGCCCTCCTTC
>DASSCW010000180.1:0-3750 GCA_035697465.1 Candidatus Limnocylindria bacterium
CGCGGGTTTCGTCGGCTCTCACTCGACCATCGAACGGTGGTGGTCCTGCACCACTACCTGGACCTGCCGCTCCCGGAGGTCGCCGAAGCGCTCGGCGTCCCGCTGGGAACGGCCACCTCTCGACTTCATTACGCGATGCGCGGGCTCCGCGCGGCTCTCGACGCCGACGCGCGAACCACGTCACGGGAGGCTATGCAATGAGCGCCGACCGCGACACCGCTCGCATCGTTCGGTCGTGGCTGCGCGAGGACGGACACGAGGACGCGGACCGCGTGCTCGACCTCGTCCTGGATCAGCTCGACACGACCCCACAGCGCCGCGCCACCTGGTGGCCGGTGTGGAGGCCCCTGACCTTGAACACCTCCATCCGCTACGGAATCGCGGCAGTCGCCGTGGCCGTGGCAGCGCTCCTTGGATTCACCTACATCAATAACCAGATCGGCAACGAGCCGACCCCCACGCCGAGCCCGTCCGAGCTGTCTGTCCTGCCGCTGCCGGCCGGTCTGCAGCACCCGTTCCTCGGTCCGCCAAGGCCGATACCGGGCATCAGCAGCGAGCCGGCGGCGGCGATCCTGCAATTCGACGGATCGACGTTCACATTCAACACGGGGGCGTCCGACGTCCTCGACTCCACGGCCACCATCACCAGCTCGGGTCAGCTCAAGCTGACCACCGGGGCCAATGGGTCCACCTGCGAGGTTGGCGACGAAGGCCTCTACGACTACTCCTTCTCGAATGGCGATACACGGCTGACGATCACCGGGACCGATGACTGCGCTGCCCGCGAGGCAGCAATGGTCGGCACATGGCAGACGTCCAACTGTCGCAACCCGGACAACTTCTGCCTCGGCGACCTGCAAGCGGGAACGTATTCGTCGCAGTACTTCGAGCCGCGCCCGCTGGGAGCGTGGGAACCGCGTTTCGGGGCGCTGACCTACACCGTGCCCGACGGCTGGGCGGCCTCGAGCGACTACCCGGAAGGATATGAGCTGATCACGCAGGAGGCGTACGCAGTACTCGATCTGGAGGCCGATGGCTGCGGTGCGTGCCCGGATGGCATCTCAGTCCTTGCTGCACCGCAAGCCGCGGCCGCGGACTGCCTCGAAGAGGGGGCCGCCGGAGTCGGCACGTCTGCCGCGGAGCTCGCCGACTGGGTCGAAGGCAACCCGAACTTCGTCGTGGAACGCCGGCCATCAGTGACGATCGACGGCAGCTCGGGCATCGTCCTTCGTGTGGAGATGGCCGAGGGAGCAACCGGACTGTGCGGCGAGGCTGGTGAAGCGGGCCCACCGATCTTCTACAACGGCTGGCACATGGCAGTTCCTCCCGGCGATCGGCAGGACTACATGCTGGTCGACCTGGCCGGTGGGGACACCATCCTGATCATCATCGATACGACCGATCCCGCCGCGCTCGATGCGATCGTGGCGCAGGCCGTGCCGATCATCGAGAGCTTCGAGTTCCCCCAGCGCTGACGCTTATCCGACCGCCGGCGTGGGTCGATGACCCGCGCCGGCGTCAGCTTCTACCAGCGTTCCTGGTGCACCACCTCGTCCAGAGGGAGGCGTCCGCCGGCGCGGTTGGGTTCGGAGAGGACGCCGCGCTCAGCCGGGTAGCCGAACGACAGCAGGAAGTCACATCTTCGATCTGCAGGCAGCCCCAGAAGCCGTCCGGCGAGCTCCAGGTCGTAGACCGTTGCCGGCACGCTGCCGATGCCGAGCTCCCACGCGGCCAGGACCATGTTCTGTGCCGCCCGACCCAGGTCCCACATCAAGGTGCGCAGCTGGTGCTCGTCGCGAGCATCGGGTCGAACCAGTGCGATGGCGGCAGGTGCGGTCGCGAGGTGATCCGCATATCGGCCGATCTTCGCCAGCTGCCTCAGGTTCTCGCGTTCCCGGAGGAGCACGAACGCCCAGTCCTGTCGGTTCTTCGAGCTGCCCGTGCGTCGCCCCGCGTTCAGGATGCGGTCCAGGTGCTCCGGCGCGATCGGCTCATCGGCGAACTGCCGGACCACGCGGACGGAGTTGATCGCTTTCCAGGTTTCCATCGGCCGCCAATGTTATTGAGTCGCATGGCCCTGTGCCGTGCCCATACCGGGTGAATGCGTCGCCTTGTACGGCGCACGATGCGGATGAGGCATGGATACCGATCTCGTGATACGAGCGCAGCATGGCGACGAAGAGGCCTTCGCGAGCCTCGCCGTGGCCGCTGGCGACCGGCTCCATGCGGTGGCGCACAGGATCCTGCGCGACATCGACCTTGCCGAGGACGCGACGCAGCAGGCGCTGCTGAGCATCTGGCGGGACCTCCCGCAGCTCCGCGACCCGGCGCGCTTTGACGCCTGGTCGTATCGGCTCCTCGTGCGCGCCTGCTACGCCGAGGCACGCCAGACTCGCCATTGGGCGCCAAACGTCCGCCTACTCCCGGCCCATGAGCCGATGGTGGAGGACGGAATCAGCACGGTCGTAGATCGCGACCAGCTGGAGCGGGGATTCCGGCGCCTGTCGATCGATCATCGCGCGGTGGTGGTCATGCACCATTACTTGGACCTCCCGCTCTCCGATGTCGCCGAAGCGCTCGGCGTGCCGGAGGGCACGGTCCGATCTCGACTTCATTACGCGATGCGCGGGCTGCGGGCGGCGATGGCCGCCGATGCACGCCCGGCGCCGCGGGAGGCTGCGCAATGAGCGCCGAACGCGACGAGACCCGCATCGTTCGGTCGTGGCTGGAGGATGGCGTCACGGTGCTCCCGGACCGCGTCCTGGACGCCGTGCTCGACCAACTTCCCGCGATCCCCCAACACCGCCGGCCATCGCTGGCGGAGAGGTTCTCGACGATGAACAAAACTGCGCGATTCCTCGCTGCTGCCGCTTTCATCGTGGCAGCGACCGGTATCGGATTCTCCCTGCTGTCGGGCCGTAGCGTCGGAGACGTCGACGCGTCACCGACCGCGACCCCGACACGCTTAGATGCGACCTCGACCCCGTCCACCACGGGTCCCCGGGCGCTGGAGCCGGGAACGCACACGACCGTGGCATTCCAGCCGCGGGCGACCTTCACCGTGCCCGAGGGCTGGAGGCTTACCGTGGACAGGTCAGACCTCATAGAGCTCACGCCGATCTCAATCGGAAGCGCGCAGCTCCAGGCATGCCAGGGTCGAGTGACGGCCGTGGACAATTCCGGCACTCCACTCCCCGACGTTGGCGACACCGCACAGGAGATCCTGGAGGCGGTCGCCGCGCGCACGGATCTTGAAGTCATCCAGCCGCCGATCGCATGGGAGGACTCTTCGACCGGTCTTCCTGGCAGCTGGATGGAAGTCCGAAATCCCGGTGACACAGAATTGGGCCTCGTCCTGGGTGCCGGCTGCGGAAACAACCTGTTCCCCACCGGGCACAACCGTTTCGCCCTGCTCGATGTTCCTGACGGATCCAAGATTCTCATCACGATCTTCACGTACGAGGGGACCGAGGCCTTCATCGAAGTTGCGACGCCAATCGCCGAGAGCCTCGTGTTCGATCTCGACTGAAGGGCCCATTCACCACGGCTCCCATCGGTCGTCACTCGCGTTCAGCGGCACGATGATGTCAGGGGTCGAGCACCTCGATGCGGATCCGCTTGTTGATCCGGCCCTTCGACTCGTAGCCCGTGACCCGCACCCTGCCGATCTCCGAGGTGCGGGCCACGTGCGTTCCTCCATCGGCCTGGAGGTCCAGACCCACGATCTCGATCGTGCGGACCTCGGTGATG
>DASSCW010000181.1:0-7346 GCA_035697465.1 Candidatus Limnocylindria bacterium
TGGCCCGCGGCGGCATCGTGGACGAGGCGGCGCTCGCCTCCGCCCTGCGCGAGGGGCGGCTGGCCGGAGCCGCGGTGGACGTCTACTCGTCGGAGCCGATGGCCTCCGACAACCCGCTCCGCGACGCGCCGAACACGGTCCTCACCCCGCACCTCGGCGCATCCACCGCGGAAGCACAGGATCGCGTGGCGGTCGAGATGGCCGAGCAGCTGCTCGAAGCGCTGGCCGGTGTGACGCCGACCTACGCCGTCAACGCTCCGTCGGTCGCCGCGGACGTCGTGCCGCGGCTGCGCCCGTACGTCGAGCTGGGACGCCGGCTGGCCATCCTGGCGCGGCAGCTGTCGCCCGCCGCGTTCGACTGCATCGCCCTGACGTACGCCGGCGAGATCGCCGACTGGGACTGCTCGCCGATCCGCACCGCCGCTCTGGCCGGCATCCTGGAGGCCATCACCGATCAGCGCGTCAACGCCGTGAATGCTGACCTGGTCGCCCGCGAGCGCGGTCTGACGGTCCGCGAGACCCGGACCGATGCGTCCGAGCCGTGGGCCTCCCTGGTGACCCTCGAGGCCGGCGAGGGCGACACGCTCCTTCGCCTGTCCGGCTCGACCGCGCACGGCCGCCCGCACGTGGCCAGCCTGGACGGCTTCGAGATCGATGCCGAGCTGGCCGGGTTGATGCTCGTCACCCGCCACCACGACCAGCCGGGGATCGTGGGGTCGGTCGGGACCACACTGGCCGAAGCGGGAGTGAATATCTCGTCGTTGGAGCTCTCGCGCCTGTCGGCGGCTGGCGAGGCGATGATGGTGGTGAGCGTGGATTCGGCCGTGCCGGATGCGGTCCTGGAGAGGCTGCGCGCCGTGCCGGGCATCCGCGAGGCGCGCGTCGTGGAGCTGCCGCCGCTCAGCTGAGGCCCGTTGCGCAGCACGCGCAGCCGGCGCTGACCTCCTCAACCGCCGCGGCGGCACTGCAGCACGGGCCGTCGATTGCGGTGCTCATCATCGCGAGCTCGCTCCGTTTTCCCGGATTCCCGGCCGCCAGATGGCGCTCGAGCGACGCCAGCCGCTCGTCCAGCATGCGCAGACCATCGATGCGTTCGGCGATGTCCGCCCGCCGCTCGGCGAGTTGCTGCGGCAGTGCCGCGGACGTCTCCTCGCAGTGGCCGGAGTGGCACCACGACGCGAGGCGCGCCGCGCTATCGAGCGGCAGGTCCATCCGTCGCAGGTCGACCAGCAGTCGCAGGTGGTCGAGATCGGCCCGATCGTAGAGCCGGTAGCCGTTCTCCCCTCGGCTCGGCCGAGGCAGCCAGCCAGCCTTCTCGTAGAACCGCACTGCGTGGGCGGAGACCCCCAGCTCGCGAGCCAGCTCACCGATCCGCATGTGTCATCTCCAGATGTTCCGCCAGTACGGAGAGCCGCTGAGCCTGCCCGGTCGCGAGACCCTGTGCCGCTCGTGGCCCGTACCACCGGCTGTGCAGCTGCGTCCGTCCGCCGTCCGGGGTCGCCGACAGGCGATGCTCCGCCGTCAGTCTGCCGATGCCATCGACGGATGCCCGCCGCACGAAGCCATCGAACGGGCGCCACTCAAGGATCTCTTCTACGGTCGCCAGGCGGTTTGCCACGCACGACGTCATGGTGCCGATGCCGCGACGCCCCCCTGCGCCCTCCTCGTCCAGCCGCAGCTCGCCCTCCCAGCCCGGACGGCGTGTTGGCGACGTGAGCTCGTCCCAGACGGTCATCGGCGGAGCGGGCAACTCGAGCTCTGCCTCGGCCAGCGGCCGGCGGTTGGCGGGTGCGCTCCAGCTGGCGCGCGACGGGTTGGCGCCGAGCGGGAGGATGCGCACCTGGACCTCGCCCAGATACTCGAACGACTCTGTCGCCGCCTGGCCGCCCAGCGCATTGCCGTCCACCCCCAGAGCGGCGAGGCAGGCGTTGGTCAGAAGAACGTACCTGCTCAGGCCGAGCGCGGCTGGGGTGCTGGCCTTCAGCAGTCGATGCGCCAGGATCGCGTCCGTTCCGCCGACCTCCTGCCGACCCGCGACCCGGTGCCGCGTCACGGTCCCGGCGTGGACGATGAACTTGAGGTCCAGGTCGGGCACGCGCCGGCACGACTCGCAGTCGCAGGTAGTCCCCTGTCGGAGGCTCTCGACCCGCCGGCTGAATGCGTCGTAGGCAGCGTCGATGGCATCCAGTACCTGCGTCCCGTCCAGGTCGCGGAGCGGCCCCAGCAGGAAGGCCGCATCGCCCTCGAGCTTCTCGAGCCGGAACGCGGGGCGCAGCTGGCGGACCACCGCCTCGACAAGGTCGCCGGCCATCGTCGGGGCATGCTCCGGCTCGCTGGCCGCCACGTACTCCGTGTAGCCGGAGAGGTCGGCCAGCAGCAGGCAGACGTCCTGCTGGCCAGGGCTCTGGGAGGTCACTGCGTGGCCCCCGCCTGGGCCGGCGACCCGCCGGTCTCGCCGCCTTCGATGAGGTCCTTCAGGCGCGTCACCTCGCTGGCCTCGTTTCGGGTGATCTCGCCGCGAATCAGGGGCTCCATCAGGCGCATGAGACCACGGGTCCTGACCTCGACCAGGTAGTCGACCCGGGTCGCGTCGGATCCCTGGGGGGTGAGGGTGACTCGGCCATCCATGCCCAAGGCACTCTTCGAGATCGTGCGGTAGCCGTAGCCGGTGACGGGGTCGAAGTCAGTGATCTCCCACGTCCAGCCCAGCTTCATCGGTCCCAGCGCCACCTCAGCGTATGCCTGGGTCCCCTCCCTGGTTGCCCCGTCGGTCAACCGGCGGCTGACGGTCATGTCGGTCCACTCTGTCATGCGCTCAATGTCCGCCAGGAGTCCGACGATCTCTGCGGCGGGCCGGTGGATGACGGTGGTGGTCTCGCTGCGAATCACGTCAACGACGCTCCTTTTCGTGCCGCCCGGGTCGGCCGGGCGCGTTCCGCACCTCAAGGTAGACCTTAGAGTCGCTCTAATGTCAAGGGTGAATCGGTATCATCGCGCCCGTGAGCAGCAAGCCCTTCGCGTCGAGCGCTGACCTGGCCGCCAAGGAGGCAACGCTCGAGGAGCTCGCGCCGGGGGTCTTCGCCTACACGGCACAGGGCGACCCGAACGTCGGCTGCGTGATCGGGACCGATGCCATCCTCGCCATCGAGGCCCGTGCCACCCCGCTCATGGCCCAGCGCTGGATTGACGTGGTGCGGACCGTCAGCCAGCTGCCGTTCGGCGACCTGGTGCTCACGCACTACCACGCGGTTCGCGTGCTCGGGGCCAGCGCATTCGGGGCGCGCCGGATCATCACCACCCGGCAGACCGCCGAGCTGATCGAGGAGCGCGGAGCGCAGGACTGGGCCAGCGAGCAGGGGAGGATGCCGCGCCTGTTCGAGGGGGCAGACACCATCCCCGGCCTCACACGGCCGACAGACACCTTCGACGGGTCAATGACGCTGGACCTGGGCAACCGGCAAGTCGAGCTGCGCTTCCTCGGCCGCGGGCACACGAGCGGGGACCTGGTGGTCTGGCTGCCGGAAGAGCGCATCTGCTTCGCCGGGGACCTGGTGGAAGCCCAGGCCGCACCGTACATGGGCGACGCGCACATCGGGGACTGGCGGGGAGCGACGCTCGACAACGTGTCCGCCCTCGGGGCGGAGCAGATGGTCGGTGGTCGTGGGCCGGTCGTCCGGGGAGAGGCCGTTCCCCAGGCCATCGGCGACACGCGCGCCTTCCTCTCCGCCGTGCTGGACGGCACCCGGGAGGTCAGGGAAGGCGGCGGCACGCCGCGCGATGCGTATCGGTCCACCCATGCCGCGCTCGCCCCGCGCTACGGCAGCTTCCCCATCTTTGAGCACACCATGCCGTTCAACGTGCAGCGCGCCTGGGATGAGCTGGAAGGGATCGACCATCCGCGTATCTGGACCGTGGAGCGTGATCGCGCCACCTGGGACGAGCTGACGGCCTAGAGGCCTATCATCCACCCCATGCCTGCGCTTGACGCCCAGGTTGCCGTGGTGGGTGCGGGACCGATCGGTATGACCCTGGCCGGTCGCCTGGCGCAGCGCGGCCTGAGCGTGGTGCTGCTGGAGCAGCACCCCGGCCACACCGGCGAAGGCTCGAAGGCGATCTGCATGCAGCGCGAGACGCTGGAGATCTGGGCACGGCTGGGCGTGGGCGAGCGGGTCGCCGAGCGGGGCGTCCAGTGGGACGTCGGCCGCACGTACTTCCGCGACCGCGAGCTGTTCAGCTTCCGCCTGCCGAGCAGCCAGGGCGACCACTTCCCGCCGTTCGTGAACATCAACCAGACGGAGGTCGAGGAGCTGCTGCTGAAGCGGCTCGGCGAGATCCCCGGCGTCGACGTCCGCTGGAGCCACCGCCTGACGGGCCTCAGGCAGGAGGAGGACGCGGTCACCCTCACCGTCGACACGCCGGAGGGGGAGCGGACGCTGACGGTCGCGTTCGCGGTCGGGACCGATGGTGCCCACTCGGCGGTTCGCCACCTGCTCGGCGTGGGCTTCCCGGGTCACAGCCACGAGGATCTCTTCCTGATCTGCGACATCCGCGCGAAGCTGCCGTTCCCGCGCGAGCGCCGCTTCTTCTTCGACCCGCCGTGGAACCCTGGGCGCCAGGTCCTTGTCCATCCCCAGCCGGACGACACCTGGCGGATCGACTGGCAGGTGCCATCCGGGACCGATGTCGAGGTGGAGCGTGCCTCGGGCGCGCTCGATCGGCGAATTCGGCAGGTGATCGGCGAGGACACGGACTACGAGCTGGCGTGGGTCACCGCCTACCGATTCCACCAGCGGCTGGCGCCGCGGTTTCGGGTCGGCCGCGCGTTGCTGGCCGGCGACGCCGCGCACCTGATGAGCCCGTTCGGGGCACGCGGCCTGAACTCCGGCGCGGGGGATGCAGAGAACCTTGCCTGGAAGCTCGAGCTCGTGGTCGCGGGCCGTGCGCCGGCGACGCTGCTGGACAGCTACGACGGCGAGCGCCGCGCCGCGGCCGTCGAGAACCTGGCGGTCACCGACGCCAGCATGCGGTTCATGGTGCCGCACGGCCTCCTGCGGCGCGCGGCGCGCAACGCGATCCTGCGCGGCAGCGTCCGCTTCGGTGCGCTGCGGCAGCGGGTCAACGCCGGCAGGCTGTCGCAGCCATTCACGTATGCCGGCTCACAGATCGTCGCGCCGGATCACGGCGACGATCGCCTGCCGCTGCACGGGACGGTGGCGCCGGATGCCGTCTGTCGCGGGCTCGACCCGGACGCTGCCGGTGTCACACGGCTGCGCGATCTCATCGGAGGCGAATTTCTGGCGCTGCTCATCTGCCGCACCGGACCCCGCCCCGCCGCCTCGATGGCGATCCGTGCGGCGGGACTCGCCTGGCCGGCGCCCTGCCGGATCGCGGTGGTCGGTGGCGATCAGGCGCTGCGCGACGTCGCGGTCCTGCGCGACCCGATGCAGGAGCTGGTGGGCGCCTACGGAGCGGCCGGCTCTCGCGGCTGGCTGATCCGCCCCGACGGCCACATCTGCGGCAGCGTGCCGCTCGATGCCAGGGAGTCGGTAGACCGGCTGCCCGCCCTGCAGGCGTTCGCCATCGGCGATCGCGACCTGGCCACCACCCCCGCACCCGTCCGCCGGCGCCTGCCGGCCATCACGCGACAGCGAGCCCGTCGCGTCGGCTGACCTGCGGCATCGGGGACAGACTGTGGATAACTGTCCCAATCCCCACACAAGTGGTGGAAAACTCCCCTTGCGCGCGGCGACCGGTGGCTGCCATGCTTCTCTCGTCCCGAAGGGGCAGCTGGCCGACTGGAGATCACATCAACGGTCGCCGCGGTTCCTTCGGGACATTTCGTTGCCCGGAAATCAGCGCCGCTCTTCGAGCCGCAGGATGATCGCGTCCATCGTCGACGAGCCCGCCTCGACGTCGCTCAGCAGGGCCTGACCGGAGGAGCTCCCCGGCGCCAGGTACAGCGCGTTCCAGTCACCTGGCGCCTCTTCGGCCATCCGTTCCGCATCGGCCGACGCTGCCTCGTCCTCCGAGGCAACGAACAGTTTCGGGAAGACGCCCAGGTCAGCCGCGCTTCCCACGGCCGAGATCGCGATCAGCTGATCGACCAGATCGGGCTGAAGGCGCGAGGCGTCCAGTGCGACCCCGGCGCCCGTCCCCGCGCCCAGGAGGGCAACCCGGTCGACCCGCTCGCCCAGCTCTCTGAGCGCTGCCAGGACGGCGTCGGGCTCAGCCGACTCGACCGCCATGACGGTCATTCCCTTGGCGGCGAATGCCTCCGCCTGTGGCGCCCAGTTAGCCGCTTCACGGTCGGCGTCGTGCACCAGCACCAGGCCGTAGTCGCCGTCCCCCCAGGTCCGCGCCGCGGTGCCATCGGCCAGCGTGGTCGGGCTTCCGGATGGGGCGCCACAGCCGGCTAGCGCCACGGAGACCGCCAGGATCGCGAGCCCGCGCATCGGGCGAGTCACCTAGTAGGCCCAGCTGCCGGTCGCGAAGCGCGAGGCGAAGTAGACGAACCCGGCGATCGACACGATTGAGACAGCCACCAGCAGCCAGGTGCGCCGGGTCGGCAGCGCCAGCGCCACGAACAGCGGGAAGAGCGTCAGCACGTAGCGGGGGGTCGAGAGCAGGAAGGATGTGGACACGAACAGGACCAGGTTGCCGGCCATCCAGGCGAACCACGACGGACGAAAGCGGAAGGCGGCCACCAGTGTGCCAGCCAGGCCGATCCCGACGAACAGCAGCTCCATGACGCCGTACATCAGGACATCGTCCGGCTTCGTGCTGCCAAACCAGCTGAGCGCGCTGTTGATGGCTTCCCACGGCGGTGCCAGGGATTTAAACCAGTGGTCCTGCTGGACGTGCATGAACTGGAACGGCGTCCCGTAGATCGCGTAGTTCAACCCCAGGTAGATCGCGAAGCCGACGCCCACCAGGCCGATCGCCAGCCAGCGCCAACGGAACCGCCGCTCGCCCGGCGCCTGCATGTACCACTGCGTGGCCGCTTCAACAGGAAGGGCCAGGAGCAGCACCAGACCGTTGATGCGAGTCAGTGCCGCCAGGCCGCCCAGCAGGCCGGCCAGCCACCAGCGATCGGTGCGGGCCGCCAGGAAGGTGCCGAGCACCAGCGCAAGGAAGAGCGCCTCGGTGTAGCCGATGTGCAGGAAGTAGGCGGTCGGGAAGATGAGGACGAACCAGGCCGAGCGCAGCGCCACATCGGGAGCCTCTTCATGCAGCACCAGGCGGTAGAGCAGCGGTCCCACGAATAGGGACGCCACGCCGGCTACCAGGAAGGCGCTGAGCACCGGTGCGTGGATGAGGGCGTCGACCACGCCGCCCAGCCACGGGAA
>DASSCW010000182.1:0-2050 GCA_035697465.1 Candidatus Limnocylindria bacterium
AGAGTCACCGTCGTCCTGGTGTACATGGCCCTCGTCACCTCGGGGGTATTCTGCACGGCGGAAACAGGGCGCGCGCAGCCGGCAAGCCGGGCGCTTCCCCAGGAGGTCCGCGATCCGGCGACCAACCCTTCCGACCCGCGCAAGGTCGAGCTCGGGCGCCTGCTCTTCTGGGATCCGATCCTGTCAGGCCGGAAGGACGTCGCCTGCGCAACCTGCCACCACCCGGCGTTCGGTTATGCCGAGAATCTCGACTTATCCATCGGCGTGAACGGCCTAGGCCTTGGGAGCACCAGACGGTTCGCCGCCTCCAATACCATTCCCTTCGTCAAGCGGAACAGCCAGTCGATCCTGAACGTCGCGTTCAACGGCATCGATCAGTCCGGCCGGTACGATCCCGCGAATGCCCCGATGTTCTGGGACCTGCGTGTGTCGGGCCTGGAGGCGCAGGCGCTCGAGCCCATTGAGTCGTTCGAAGAGATGCGTGGCGACGCGTACGGTGAGGCCGAGGCGCTCGAGGCGGTGACCGCGAGGCTCGCTGGCATCGCTGAGTACCGGACGCTCTTCAGCCGTGCGTTCGGCGGCAGACAAGCCGTGACGGCCGAAAACGTGGGCAAGGCCCTCGCCGCGTTCCAGCGGACCCTGAACGCCAACAACTCTCCCTTCGATCGCTACATGCGCGGTGACCTCACGGCGATGACGCCCGACCAGGTCAGGGGCATGGAGCAGTTCGATCGCGCGGGGTGCGCGAACTGCCATTCCGGTCCCATGTTCTCGGACTTCAAGCCGCATGTCCTCGGCGTGCCAGACAATGCCAGGCTCACGGGCTCCGACGCCGGCATTGCCGGCTCCTACGCGTTCCGCACCCCGTCGCTGCGAAATCTCCGATACACGGCGCCCTACATGCACAGCGGCACGTTCCAGACGCTGCAGGACGTGCTGGGCTTCTACAGGGCCGGCCGCCGCCGCCCGCAGAACCCAAACGTCCGGCGCGACCAGCTCGATCCGCTGCTCGGTCAGGTGAACGTCGGACGCGGGAACTTCGACATCATCGCCTTCCTGAACGCCCTGAACGACGAAGGGTTCGACAAGCGGATCCCTTCGCGCGTGCCGAGCGGCCTGACACCCGGCGGGAACATCCAGTAGCGCCAAGGCCGTCGAGGCGGACAGGAGTTCCAACCGATGGCGACACCACCAGAGGCCCCCTCCCCGTCACTCCCGGTTCCCGCAGTCGAACGCTGGCTGGCCCCGGTGACTCGCTTCCTCCACGTCGAGGCCGCGAGTGGCATCGTGCTGCTCGCCTGCACAGCGATAGCGCTCGGTTTCGCCAACTCGCCGCTGGCGGCGTGGTTCGCAGCGCTGTGGAAGACCAAGATCGCAGTCTCTGTGGGACCGTTTACCCTGGCAGGCGATGTCGGCCACCTGCTGGTCAACGACGGACTCATGACGATCTTTTTCTTCGTCGTGGGCCTGGAGGTGAAGCGGGAGCTGGTGCACGGCGAGCTTCGCGACCCGAGGAAGGCCCTGCTTCCGTTGCTGGCGGCGCTTGGGGGCGTCGTCGCGCCGGCGACCATCTACCTCGCGCTGCAATGGGGAGAGCCCGGGCAGCGTGGCTGGCCGATTCCAATGGCCACCGATATCGCCTTCGTTGTGGGGTTCCTCGCCTTGTTCGGCAGCCGGGTCCCGTTCGGTCTCAAGATCTTCCTGCTCTCGCTCGCGATCGTGGACGACGTGGTGGCGGTGCTCATCATCGCGTTCCTGTTCACCGACACGCTGGCGTGGGGCTGGCTCGGAGCGGCTGCTGGCGCGTTTGGCTCGATCTACATGTTCAATCGCGTCGGCGTGCGGCAGGTCATTGTTTATGTCGTCGTGGGAACGTTCATCTGGCTGTGCTTTCTGAAGTCCGGCGTACACCCCACGGTGGCCGGAGTCCTGCTTGGACTTCTGACGCCCGCCACTGCGTGGCTCGGTCAGGCGACATTCGCCGGCGTGCTGGCAGCCGCGTGGAGCAAAGTGAACCGCAGGGCAGAAACTGATCAGGAGGCGCCGGCCG
>DASSCW010000183.1:0-2688 GCA_035697465.1 Candidatus Limnocylindria bacterium
CTCGGTCGGATCCCGGCGGTCCTCGCGGTGGTCCTGCTGCTCTTCGTCGCGCTGCTCGGCCTCGGCGCGATCGTCGCCAACCAGGTCGTGAATCTGGCGGACAACCTGCCGAGGTACGAGTGGAACCTGCGTGCCAAGATCCGCGACTTGCGCACCGCCATCCCGAGCGGCGGCGTCGTCGAGCGGACCTCGGACATGCTGCGCGACCTCGGCGAGGAACTGGGAAAAGCAACCACGCCGACCGAGGGCGAGACCAAGAGCGAGGGCGCGGCCGCGGCTCCCGAGCCCGTGCCCGTGCGGATCCAGCAGCCGGGGGCATCGCCCCTGCAGACGCTGCGCGAGGTGGGCGGACCGCTGGTCGCGCCGATCGCGACGGCGGGCTTGGTGGTGGTCTTCGTGATCTTCATGCTGCTCCAGCGCGAGGACCTGCGTGATCGCATTCTGCGCCTGGTCGGCGCCAGCGACGTCGCCCGCGCCACCGAAGCCATGGACGATGCCGCCAAGCGGATCAGCCGCTATCTGCTGATGCAGCTGATCATCAACGTCCTTTACGGCATCCCGGTCGGGATCGGGCTGTATTTCCTCGGCGTGCCGAATCCGATCCTTTGGGGATTGTTTGCCACGGTCCTCCGCTTCATCCCCTACCTCGGGCCGGTGATCGCGGCGCTGTTCCCGATCGCGCTATCGTTCGCGGTCGCCCCGGGCTGGACGCTACCGCTGCTGACCATCGCGCTGTTCGTGACTCTGGAGCTGTTCAGCAACAACGTGCTCGAGCCCTGGCTGTACGGCTCGAGCACGGGGCTGTCGCCGGTCGCGGTTCTCGTTGCCGCGGTCTTTTGGACCACGCTCTGGGGGCCCGTCGGTCTGCTCCTGTCGACGCCCCTTACGGTCTGCCTGGTCGTGCTCGGTCGCCATGTGCCCCGGCTCGGTTTCTTCCACGTGCTGCTGGGCGAGGAGCCGGCGCTCGCCCCCGAGCTCAAGTTCTACCAGCGGCTGCTGGCGCGCGACCCGGACGAGGCAACCGAGCTGGCCGAGGAGTATCTGGAAGACGAGTCGCTCGACAAGCTTTACGACGCGGTCATCATGCCGGCTCTCGGGCTCGCTGAGCAGGACCGGCTGCGGGGCAGTCTCGATCGGGCAACGGTTCAGGGCATCGCCGAGGACATGATCGGCGTCATCGAGGAGCTGGCGGAAGACGAGGAGCGGGCGCCGGATGAGGTTGCCGCCCGCGACGCCGGCGCGATCCTATGCATCGGCCCACGCAACGGCCTCGATGAGGCGGCGGCGGCGATGCTCGCGCGCCTTCTGCGGCAAGGCGGCCTGGGCGCGGCGACGCTATCCCGTGACGCCGTTACCGGCAGGAACCTGGCCCGGCTGGAGCGTCAGGGCGTGGCGCTGATCTGCCTGTCCTACGTCAATCCAGCGGCGACCCAGCACGCGCACCGACTGACCAGGAGGCTGCGCCAGCACTTCGGCCCCGAGGTCCGGATCATGGTCGGTCTGTGGGCCGCCAGGCCGGCGGCGGAAGCTCGCGAGGAGCTGCTGCAAGCGGTGGGCGCGGATCTGCTGGCCACCTCTCTCGGGCAGGCCGTCCGCCAGATCGCGGAGGGTGCGCAGCCGGCAGAGCCCGCCGAAGCGGCGTCCGGCGGTGGCTGAACGGCTGTTTTGGTCGGGGCCTTCGCTGCCCAGCAGGCACTCGGCCTCAGTCAGATCATCCGGCGGCTTTCAAGATCGGCGGCTTCGAGATCACCGTCGCCGCGGCGCTGAGCGGCGCCAAGCTGCCGCTCGCGGTCGTCAACCCGCGTCAGATCCGGGATTGCGCCCGGGCGTTCGGTCGCCTCGCCAAGACCCACGCCCTGGACGCCCAGGTGATCGCGCTGTTTGCCGAACGCGTTCGGCCGGAGCCGCGGCCGCGCAGCGGCTGGCCGAGTTGGTCGCGCGCCGGCGCCAGATCCTTGAGCTGATCGGTGCCGAGACATCGGCTGGAGATTCATCCGGCTCGCGGCGGTCGAGCGCTTCTCGCCCCAGGAGAAAACCAAAGGCTGCTCCTGTCTGGAGCTTTGTGCATGCGCCTCAGCGGCAGGAGTCTTGGCGCTCGCCTTCTGGACCTGACGCAAGAACGATACGTAGATCAGGGTGTCGTTCGCTGGGTCTGGATATCCTGCCCGCCCTCGTCGGTCTCGATCGTGTCGATCACCATGGGTCCGGTCTGTCGGCAGACGATGGACGAGTTCGATGGGTCTTCAAAACCAGTTGCCGTGCCGCAGCCGGTCGATCAGGCCCCGGCTGAAATAGGTTATGTGGCAGGTGATACCTTTGACCTTGGGATCAGCAATGGCCTCGATCACGATGTCATTGCCGGTCCAGTCTGTTCCGATCTCACCAACCTGCTCCGCCCCCCGCTGGCGTCGTTAGGACCAGAGCCGCCACGAGGGCCGGTCTGCGCACGACCGTCCTATAACCCCGTCCCCTGGTTCCTTGAGGGAACGCCCGAGCCGACGCCTCGGTCCCTGCCGACCGTTGGATCTGCGCTCAGCCACCGGGTGGCAAGGGCCCTGAGGCGGCCGGTCTGCTGCCGCTGGCGGCGGCTGGAGAGCGCGTAGCCGGCCCAAGTAAGGCCGACAATGGTCAACCAGAAAACCCCGAGATAACGCGCATCACCGCCGAGCACCAGCATGCCCAAGATGA
>DASSCW010000184.1:0-8992 GCA_035697465.1 Candidatus Limnocylindria bacterium
GAGAACTACCGCGGCCGTCGCGAGGAGCAGCTGCGCGACGTCGCGGATCGCGCAGCCAAGCGCGTGATCCAAAGCGGGAAGATCATCCAGCTGGAGCCGATGCCGGCGGTCGAGCGCCGCATCGTGCACATGGCCCTGGTCGAGAACCCGAAGGTCCGAACCCAGAGCGTGGGTGTCGAGCCGAATCGCCGCATCGTGGTGCTGCCCGCGACCAAGATCGAGTCCGAGGCTTCAGCCGGGAGCGGACGGCGTGCAGGGCCCATGCGCGATCGGGCGAATCGGCCCCGATGGTCCATGGATTGGCTTCCAGGCGGCGGCTCCTGGCTATCGGCTCGTGGTCGGCACCGGATCAGGGGTGCGCTCGCGCGAGGCCGATGCGGACCTGCTGCTGGCGCTGGCAATCGCCTATTTCGAGGAGGCGTTCGATGACGCGCCACCGGAGGTCGAGGCGACGCACGCCGACCTGGGGGAGCTCGTCAGACATGTCGCCGCCCAGGAACGGGACGGCGCGCGTACGCGGCTTCTCTCAGAGGCGGTGGACGCCATCGACGACGGGCTTGCCGGCGACGCTGTGGCCAACCGGCTGAACGCGGCAAGGTCCGGCACAGCAGACGAGCAGGCCGACCCGGTCGACCTGCTCGTGACGCTCACCGAGGAGCTGCTGCGGAATTAGGCCCGGTCGTCGTCCTGCGTGGAGCCCATCGGCTCGGAGGGTGCAGCCGGCGCGGCCGGCGCGGCCGGTGCGGCTGGTGCCGGAGGTGGCGGCGCAGCCTCAGCCGGCGGGGTGGGCGGTGTGGCGGCCGGAGGGGCTGCCGCGGATGCGGAGGCGCCGCCGGAGCTGCCGACATTGAATTTGCCGCCTTCGGCCTGGAACGCCTGCCACCCGGCCCATGCCATGACCAGGGCGCCTGCCACGGCCAGCAGGAACATCAGCGATGCGGCGTCGAAGTCCGTGAATGTGAAGCCGAGCGTGGTCAACAGCATGAAGGCCATGAAGAGGCCGCCAACGCCTCCGGCGATGAGCATCAGGGTGCCCTTGCTGCCAGGCAGGTTCGTGCCGGCCGACATCTGCGGCAGGAAGATCACGACCAGCATCGCGATGCCGGCCAGGACACCGAGCCACGCCGGTCCCCAGGTCCGATAGGTCGATGCGGCCACAGCGCCGCCGATGATCGTGACCGCGGCCCCGACCGCGGCCATCTTCTCGTTCTGGGTCAGCTTGGAGAAGTCCATAAGCCCAGGTGCCTCCGTATGCGCGGCCGGCGACATAGGATCGGCTTGGACGGTGGCCGCGATCGCTGGCACGGTAGCACCTTTGCCTGGCGGTTCATAGATTCCAGCCTCACAGGGTGATGCCGTACCGCGCCTTCAGCTCATCGGACCATTCGTCGAGGATGGTGAGGCCGAACTCCTCGGCCAGGGCGTAATAGCGCTTCGTCCAGTCAGGGCCGTGCTCCATCAGGACCGGCGCGACCTGCTCGAAATAGCGCTCCAACCCACCTGGGCTGACCACCTCCAGGATCCGGGCCGGCTGCGTGCCCACGTTCCACATGGCGTGCGGAATGTCGCGCGGCTTGACCAGCCAGCTGCCGGCGGGAATCTCCTCGATCGTCATCTCGCCGAGGCGTGCGCCCACCATGCCGTCCAGGACGAGCGTGAACTCGTCCTCCCTGGTGTGCATGTGCGGCTTCACCAGCGTCCGAGGCGGAACCGAGACCTCGATCATCGAGAGGTTGCCGTCGGTGGTCGCCGCGTCGACGCCGTACCGGAACTTGACCTCGTAGAGGGTGATCTGGTGCGCCTCGTCCGGAAGCACGACCCTGGCGTCCATCGTCTCCTCCGCTGCATCGGGTCCGGTGACGAACATGGCCCCGCGCTGAGGCGGGGCCACGGGATGAGTGCTGGTGGAGATGGGGGAGAATCGAACTCCCCGTCCAGAACCAAGTTGCCGGGAACGTACTACAGGTTTGTCCGGCCTACGGGTATTTCGCTTGCGGGTCCCCGACCGGCGGGGTGCTTCGCGCGCTATCCGGCTGACCTTTCGGCCCTTTGACGCCACTCACCGGAGTCGGCGGCGTCGCACCTCCCCTGATGACATCTTCGCCGTCCGGGGAGGGGGGACGACGTCAATGCTCACTGTCTAAGCAGCGAGAGCAACTTGACGATTGCCAGTTGCTGGCTTGCCCGCGGTTTAACGAGGCCATGCGGGCGACCTCGACCTGCAGTTCCCGGTTCCTGAGCCCTGTCGAAACCTGACATCCCCACGAACCGATTGACCGATGAATGATATCACGAGGCACCGTGCATGTGAACACCTGTTCACTTCTAACCCTGTGGCAAAGCGTCCGAGTTCACACGAGCAGCACGCTACGACTCAATCCATCGGCTTGGAGGGACCGCATTCACAGCCCATGTGAATCTGATCGCCCCGAGCCGCTTTCTCGTAGCGCTGCGCGCATCCGGTGTGAATCCGGACTCTTTCGATGCCGAGATGCGGATCAGAGGCGGACGCGGGCCTTCGTCTCGCGTTCCAGGTCGCGTTTGGCATCCCGCTCGGCGATGGTGCGGCGCTTGTCATGCGTCTTCTTGCCGCGCGCGATGCCGATCTCCAGCTTGGCCATGCCGTCGCGCAGATAGAGGCGCAGTGGCACCAGCGTGAAGCCCTTGGCCTGGGTGCGCCCGATCAGCTCGGAGATCTGGTCGCGGTGCAGCAGCAGCTTCCGCGTACGCGTCGGCTCGTGGTTGTTGCGGTTGCCCTGCTCGTACGGGGCGATGTGCGCGCCGATCAGCCACGCCTCGCCGCGCTCGATGCGTGCGTACGCCTCGGCCAGGTTGGCGCGGCCCGCGCGGATCGACTTGATCTCGGTGCCGGTCAGCACGAGGCCAGCCTCGATCGTCTGGTCGATGGCGTAGTCGTGGCGCGCGCGGCGGTTGAGGGCAACGGTATGTTCAGGCATCGGTCCAGGTGGAATGCTAGCGAGGCTGGGCGGGGGAAATGGAAAAGCCGGCCGCTTCGGCCGGCTTCTCCGTCGCTACCACGCGAGGATGCTTATCGCACCGCCTCGGTGGTGGCGTGACAGGGAATACTCACTGCACACCACCTCCTTTCGTTGATCTGATCCTACCAGCCCGATGCCACCGGCCGCAATGGGCTCGTCAGACAGTGGCGCGCATCTGGCCGGACGGCTCGTACCCGATCGGCTCCAGCAGCGGTGACAGGCCGCCGGGCGTGCCCCATGGTGCTCCAGCTGCTGGCGATTCGGTCGCCTGGCCGAGCTCCCGGTCGGTGAGTAGCTCCACAGCCTTCTCCAGGAAGAGGTCTCGGTCCGGCGGCGTACCATCCGGCACCTCGACCACGAAGTCGGGCTGGACCCCGTCCGGGGCAACGCTGTTGTGGTCCGGAGTGAACCAGCGCGAGATCGTGATCCGAACGCCGCCGCCGTTGTCCAGCTCATTCCAGAGCTGGACGGTGTTCTTTCCATAGGTGTGCTGGCCGACGATGGTCGCTCGCCCGCGCTCCTGGAGGGCGGCCGCCACGATCTCGGACGCGGACGCCGAGCCACCGTTGACGAGCACCACCAGCGGGATGTCGGTGTCGGTAGCCAGCCCCTCGCCGGTCGCCTCCCATCGGGTGACCCCATCCGCGGCGGACTCCTGGGTGAAGACAAGGCCGTCGGCGATGAACTCGGAGGCGATCCTGTTGGCCGCGTCGATGTAGCCGCCCGGGTTATCGCGCAGGTCGAAGATGAAGGAAGTGGCACCGTCATCCAGGAGCTCCTGGATCGCCTCGTGGAACTGCTCCGTGCTTGGGTTGGAGAAGCCGTGGAGGGCCACGTACCCGATCGCGTCATCAAGCATCCGGCTGCTGACCTCACGCAGGGTGATCTTGGCCCTGGTGATGGTCATCTCCAGCGTTTGGTCGTCGCGACGCAGGGAGAGCGTGACGTCGGTGCCGGCGTCGCCACGCACCCGCTGCACCGCCTCCTCGAGCGAGGTCCCGTCGACGCTCTCGCCGTCGATCGCGAGCACGATGTCGCCGGCCTGCAACCCGGCCGCCTGGGCCGGTGAGTCCTCGAGCGGCGCCACGACAACGAGGGCGCAGATGGCGCTGAACGTGGTGCAGGCGTCCAGGTCCTCCGGATCGTCGAGGTTGCGCACGCCCATCTCGGCGCCGATGCCGCTGAACTCTCCGGACAGGTCCCCCAGCGCTCGGCTGTAGTCATCCGGCGACATGTAGCCTGAGAACGGATCCTTAACCCCGTACTCGAACATGCCGCGGATCGCGCCCTCGGCCAGCGCCTCGTCATCCAGCTGGTCGACGAACTGATCCTTCAGCTTGTCGTAGGCGTCGCAGAGTGCCTCGAAGGACTCCGTCGGAGCGGCGCACGAGCCGGTCCCGGTCGCGCCGGCGGCGAGGTAGCCACCAACGAACAGCAGCGTCCCGACCATTGCCGCCAGCGCCAGCGCCACCACCCAGGCGATCGGCGACGCAACGCGTCGATTCGCTGTCGGAGACGCCGAAGGCTCGGGTCCTGGCTCTTCGGAGGGAGTCTCGACCGGCGGTGGGGACGTCGAATCAGGGTTGCGATCGGTCATGGGGCGGGCGGAGTGTACACCGGCTTCGTCCGCGGCCGGTTACGCGGGCATTACGTTTCGCTTATCGCGGGCTCAGGCGGCCGCCGACAGGTTCGAGCGGACACTGATCCAGCTGCCGATCGCGCCGACGCCCAGGCCGACGCCCAGGATGATGGCTGAGAGGCTGGCCAGGAACTGGGCGCTGACGGCGGTGGGCATCTGGAACATCGTGACCATCACCGGCTGGATCGGGTCCCACACGATCGCGACCAGCACGACAGTGACGAGCCCGCCGATGAGCCCGCACAGGATCCCCTCCAGGATGAACGGCCACCGGATGAACGAGTCGCTGGCGCCAACCAGCCGCATGATCTCGATCTCGTTGGCGCGCGAGTAGACCGCGATTCGGATCGTGTTCACGATCATGAACAGCACCACCGCACCGACCAGCACGAGCGCCACGATGCCGACCATGCGGATGGTGCCGATGATCTCGAGCAGCGTCTCGTACTCCGACTGCTTGGTCGTGATCAGCTTCACCTCTGTCCGTTCGCCGAGAGCATCGGCCACCGCTTGCGCGAAGGCCGGATCGTCGAGGGCGATCTCCAGGCTGGCGTACAGCTCGATATCGGCGCCGCCGAGATCCAGCGTCTCGCCGCGTTCGCGGTAGGCCTTCTGGAGCCGTTCCATGGCCATTTCCGGGGACACGTAGAGCACGGCGTTGACGCCGGGTAGGCCTTCGACGTCCTCGATCAGGCCGTCGCGCCGGACTTCCGAGAGGTTGTCGATGAGCTGCGCGGTGACCGCCACCTTGCTCTCGATGAACGCCAGCCCGCTGTTCAGGCCGCTGATCACGATGAAGAGGCCGGACAGCAGGATGAGCATCAGGATGACGGTGGCGGTCGCTGCCAGGCTCATCATCGCGTTGCGCCAGAAGCCCTGCCAGGCGCGGACGACGGCGAAGCCGATGAAGCGGAAGAAGCTCATCGGGTCAGTACTCGCGCTCGTACGCGGCGCCGGACTCGTCGCGCACCAGGGTGCCGTGCTCCAGTGCCAGCACGCGGCGGCGCATGGCGTTGACGATCTCCTGGTTGTGCGTCGCCATCAGCACGGTGGTACCCAGCTCGTTGATCTGGATCAGCAGCTGGATGATCTCCCAGGAGGTGACCGGGTCCAGGTTCCCGGTCGGCTCGTCGGCGATGAGCATGTCCGGATCGTGGACGAGTGCCCGCGCGATGGCCACGCGCTGCTGCTCGCCGCCGGAGAGCTGCGTCGGCAGATGCTCGTCGTGCTCGTGCAGCCCTACCAGGTTGAGCAGCTGCGGCACGCGCCGCCGGATCTCGGCGCGCGATGAGCCCGTCACCTCCAGCGCGAAGGCCACGTTCTCGAACACCGTCTTGGCAGGCAGCAGCCTGAAGTCCTGGAAGACGATGCCGATCCGCCGGCGCAGGCGCGGGACGTCACGGCGGCGCATCCGCGCCAGGTCCCGACCTGCCACCACCACCCGGCCGCCGGTGGGAAGCTGCTCGCGGATGAGGAGCCGGATGAAGGTGCTCTTGCCCGCTCCGGACGGGCCGACCAGGAAGACGAAGTCGCCGGCGGGAATGACGACGTTGACATCGGCCAGGGCGACCTTCCCGTTCGGATAGGTCATCCCCACGTCGACCATGCTGATCACCGGCTTGGTGTCAGTCGCTACCCGCGTCACCGGGCGCTCCATGGTGCCGATCATGCGGCGTTTCCGTCGTCGCCGATGCGCGAGCGCAGGTAACCCTCGATGAAGGCGTCGATGTCGCCGTCCAGGACGGCGGTCGGGTTCGAGGTCTCGACACCCGTGCGCAGGTCCTTGACCATCGTGTAGGGCTGCAGCACGTAGCTGCGGATCTGGTTGCCCCAGCCCGCCTCGACATGCACGCCGCGCAGCCGCGCCATCTCGACCTCTCGTTCCTCCTGCTGTCGCTCAACCAGCTTGGCACGCAGGACCGCCATCGCGCGCTCCTTGTTCTGCGCCTGGCTGCGCTCGTTCTGGCAGGTGACCACGATGCCCGTCGGCAGGTGGGTGATGCGCACCGCCGAATCGGTCTTGTTGACGTGCTGTCCGCCGGCGCCGCTGGCGCGGTAGGTGTCGACCCGCAGGTCGTCGTCCCTGATCTCGATCGCCGCGTCCTCCGCCACCTCCGGCATGACCTCGACCAGGGCGAAGCTGGTGTGCCGCCGCTTGGCCGAGTCGAAGGGGCTGATGCGGACCAGACGGTGCACGCCACGCTCGCTCTTCAGCCGGCCATACGCCCATCGGCCATTGATCGCCACGGTGACGCTCTTGAGACCCGCCTCCTCGCCCTCGGTCTGGTCGAGGATCTCCGTCTTGAAGCGGTTCCTATCGGCCCAGCGCAGGTACATGCGCAGCAGCATCTCGGCCCAGTCCTGGCTCTCCGTCCCTCCTGCTCCAGCATGGACCGATACGATCGCCGGCCGTTCGTCGTACGGCTCGGACAGCAGGAGGCGCGACTGAAGCTTCTCCCAATCGCCGCTCAGCGAGTCAAGGTCGCGCTGCAGGTCGGCCTGCAGGCCGTTGCCCGACTCGGCGTCGGTCTCGGCGAGCTCTGCGATCTCGGCCAGCCCGTTGGCGCGGGCCTCGAGATCGCGCCAGGTGCCGATCTCCTCGCGCAGCTCATCGGCACGGCGCAGCAGCGTCTGTGCGGCTTGCGGGTCGTCCCAGAGGTGCGGATCGCCCGAGCGGGAGTTCAGCTCCGCGAGCTCGGTCTCCTTGGCGGGCAGGTCAAAGGCGCACCGCCGTATCGGCCACGAGGCGCGCCAGGCGGAGCGCCTCGTCCTTAATTCCGTCCAACGGCCGTCACCATGGGAAGCTCCGATGCGACTTCTCCGTCGCCGATCCGCAGGTTCTTGGTTCGCACCTTCGCCGGATTGACGCACGGGCAGTATGTCTGGCGCGGGCAGGCGCCGCAGTTGCCGTCGCAATCGAGGGTGAAGGCGTAGCTGCAGCGCATGCAGTCACGCTCGCACTGGATGAGGTCTTCGTAGGGTTCGTCCGGGTCTCTGAAGCGGGTGACCAGGGGGAGCGAGGTCGTCGGCGGGGGGAGGGTTGGAAGGGAGGGGAGGGTCTCAGAACCTCGACTGGAGCTGGTCAGTTGCTTCACGAAGCTCTCCACATTCGGGGCGGAACGAGGTCACCGCGCCTCGTCGTCCTGTGGGTCCTCATCGTAGCGGGTCGACTTCGATCCGCCAACCCTCCAAATGGTCCCTATGCTCCGTGGCAGCGCTTGTACTTCTTTCCGGACCCGCACCAGCACGGATCGTTGCGTCCAATCTTCGGGCCGGCCCTGACCGCCTGGTTCTGCGCAGCCGCCTGTCGCGCACCGTTGCCGTTGCCCGCTCCGGCGACCGCCTCGGCCGCGACGGCGCCGGTGGCCAGGTCGATCCGCCCCTCGGTCACGCGCCGTGGCTGCTGCGGCACGGGCTCACGCGCCACGCTGAGGCGGAAGATGTTGTTGCTGACGTCGTGGCGGATGGTTGACTTCAGCTCGTCGAACATGCGGTACGCCTCGACCTTGAACTCGTTCAGGGGGTCGCGCTGCGAGTAGGCGCGCAGGCCGATGCCACGCCGCATGTCGTCGACCGCGGTCAGGTGCTCGACCCACAGGGAGTCGATGACACGCAGCAGGACAATCCGCTCGAGCACGGCGATCGCCTCGGCGCCCGCCTCGCGCCGCTTGGCCTCGTAGGCGTCTGCCACCGCGTCCACGAGCGTCGCCGCCAGCGCGTTCGGGTCGTTCTCCCCGTCGATCGCCGTCAGCGCGGCGGGCGAGAGGGTTGGGATCATGCCGGCCAGGTGCGCTTTCAGCCCCGCTCGGTTCCACTCGGCAGGTGAGTCGCCGGCGGTGTGTTGCAGCACCAGGCCACGGATCTCTTCCTCCAGCATGAGGAGGATCGTCGGCGACAGGTCCTTGGAGCGAATGATCCGCTCCCGCTCGTGGTAGATCGTCTCGCGCTGGCGGTTGATGACGTCGTCGTACTGGACCACGTGCTTGCGGGCGTCGAAGTTGTAGCCCTCGACCCGCGTCTGCGCGCCCTCGATGGTGCGGCTGACCATGCCGGACTCGAGCGCCGTTTCGTCGTCGAAGCCCAGGCGCCCCATGATGCTGCTGACCCGATCCGATGCGAAGCGACGCATCAGGTCGTCCTCCAGCGACAGATAGAAGCGGCTGCTGCCCGGATCCCCCTGGCGGCCGGCACGGCCTCGCAGCTGGTTGTCGATCCGCCGCGCGTCGTGGCGCTCGGTGCCGACGATGTGCAGTCCTCCCGCCGCCAGGACCTTGTCGCGGTCCTCGGCGCAGATCTGGTCCGCCTCGGCGAGGGCGGCCTGGTACTGCTCCGGCGAGGCCTCCAACACGTTGGT
>DASSCW010000185.1:0-2821 GCA_035697465.1 Candidatus Limnocylindria bacterium
TCACTCCTACCAGATGCTGGAGGCTGGCGTGCGGCAGTTCGGGGAATGGGGCAACACTGGTCCGGGTCGGCACATTCTGATCGCCGTGGCGCGCTACCTTGCAGCCCATTCGCCGACCGAGCGCGCCGTGTTTCAGACCGCCGACATCGCGCAGCGGCTGCTGCACGACTTCGAGCTCCATCAGGTTGCGTAACGCCAGAGCCGTTGCCGCGTGGGTTGAGTCACACGGGGTAGTGCTCGCGGGCCGGATCTGATTCGATGAGCGGCTTTCCGAGGAGAGCCGCATGCCGTCAGCTTTGTCCGTCGATCTGCGCGAGCGTGTCATCGCAGCCATCGAGACGGGCACGTCTCGTCGTCAGGCGGCCAAGCGGTTCGGCGTCGGCGCGGCCAGCGCGATCCGCTGGCACGATCCCTTCCGGCAGGAGGGCCGGATCGCACCCAAGCTGTCGGGCGGGGATCACGGCGCGCCAGCCATCGAGGCGCATGCCGATCGGATCCTGGCGCTGTGCGAAGCGCATCCGCCAATCGTCCTGCGGGAGTTGCGCGACGCTCTGGCCGAGCAGGATATCCGAACCAGCACGAGCGGCCTGTGGCGCTTCTTCGCCCGGCGCGGGATCACCCGTAAAAAGGGGCCGCGCACGCGGCTGAGCAAGAGCGCCCGGACGTGAGGGCCGCGCGCGAGGCGTGGTTTGCTGGTCAACTCGATCTCGATCCGGACCGGCTCGTGTTCCTCGACGAGACCGCGGCCTCAACGAACAGGGCCCGTCGCTATGGCCGGGCTCCGCGCGGCGAGCGCTGCCGCATCGCCGGACCTCACGGTCCCTCCAAGACCACCACCGTCACCGCGGCGCTGCGGGCCACCGGCTTGGCCGCGACCGCCCTCTTGGACGGGGCCACGAACGGCACCCGCTTCCGGGCCTATGTCAGGGACACCCTGGTTCCGGTGCTGAAGCGCGGCGACACGGTCATCCTCGACAACCTCCCCGCTCATAAGGTGGCCGGGGTGCGCGAGGCCATCGAGGCGGCAGGCGCACAGCTGCTCTATCTCCCGCCCTCCGGTCCGGACTTCAACCCGATTGAGCAAGCCTTCGCCAAGCTGAAGGCACGGCTGCGCTCGGCAATCGCACGCACGGTGCCCGATCTCTGGACAGCCATCCGGCACGCTTTCACAGCCTTCAGCCCCGGCGAATGCCGCAACTACCTCACGGCCGCAGGCTATGACGCCTCTGATCCAACCTGACCGGAAACGGCTCTAGTACTACAGCCGGGTTTTACGTGGGCGCCGAGTGCGCTTGCGCCAGTGACATTCGCGGGCGCGCTGCTGGTGGCGGCGACGCCACGCCGACCAGTGCTCGACGGCTGCATGAGCGGGCGGCTGTTCCCAGACCAGATGCCACAGCAGGCGTCGGACTTCCGGCACGGTGAGCGGCAGAAGCCCCGCGGCGCGCGTGACGGGGTCTTCTCCCCCCGATGGCGTGCTTGCGCACCACAGTCAGATACGCATGGGCCAGCATGGAGAGCGTGATGGGCCGGTACCAGCCCGTCCACGAGCGGACCTCGTACTGATCGAGGCCAGTCTCACCTTTGGCCTCCTCGAAGCAGTTCTCGATCGTCCAGCGCAGGCCTGCCACCCGCACCAGCGTCGACAGCGGTGTCTCTGCGGGCGCCCAGGTGAGAGAGAACGTGAACTGATGCGGCCGCCCCTTCTTGCGGCGGATCAGCAGGCCGGACTTCCATCCGGCCGGCGGGATGCCGTAGGGCAGATAGGCCCAGTCGTATAGGCGCGGACCTTTCGCCCCGTCGCCGGCACTGAGCCGCGTCCAGCCTTTGGCCGGCCCATCCTCGAGCCAGTCCTCCACCGGCTTGCGCCCCAGCCGCTGGGCCGAGGTCACCGCCAGCACGTATCCGCGGCCGCTCGCCTCGATTAGGCGGCGGGTCTGGTGGTCGGCCCCATAGAGGCTGTCGCTGACCACAAAGGCGCACGGCACACCGGCCGCAAACGCCCGCTTGAGCATGGCCTGCCCGAGCTTCGGCTTGGTGGTGAAGCTGATCTCCTCCGGCCCGCCTGCTTCAGCGCGCCGTGCGGCATCGGCGGCCCAGGTCTCGGGCAGGTAGAGCGCCCGGTCGATCAGCGCATGACCATGGCGGCTGGCATAGGCGAGAAAGACGCCGATCTGGCAGGTCTCGATGCGCCCGGCGGTGCCGGAATACGGGCGCTGCACGCCTACGGACTTATCGCCTTTCTTGAGAAAGCCGGTCTCATCGAGCACCAGCACGGCCTCAGGGTCACCGAGATGCTCAACCGCATAGGCCCGCAGGTCATCGCGCACCGCATCACCATCCCAGTGCACGCGCGAGAGAAAATCCTGCATGCCGTCTGGTGTGGCGTCACCGGCCGCTTCCGCCAGGTGCCAGCCGTTCTTGCGCTCGAGCGGCGCCAGCAGCCCTTGGAGATAGGCGCCCGCCCGCCGGCGCGGCTCGATGCGGGCGAAGCGCGGGGTATGCGGGCGAGGAGATCATCCAACTGATCGGCCCAGCGATGGGCATCGCTTGCACGCGTCATGGCTCGACACCTCCGTGCCAAGACAACGCACAAATCCCGGCTGCAGTACTAAACGAGACGGGGGCGGCCAGCGCGAGGCGCGATCGACGCCCCGCTTTCCAACCCAAGCGAGACGCGCCGGACGTCACCACCGCGCCATCGGGATCACGCCCTTGGGGGTCAGCACGGCCCAGGTCTTGCCGCGGCGCTCGATCGATTCGACCCGGCCGACGCCCGGCAGGTTGGAGCCGGGGCCGACCTCGTACAGGCGGTTGTTGC
>DASSCW010000186.1:0-2000 GCA_035697465.1 Candidatus Limnocylindria bacterium
GCCGCGCGTCGCGGCGAACACTCTCTGTCGCCTGCGCGTGGATTCGCTCGAAGCTGACGGCCGGCGCACCGGCCGCGGCGGTCTTGGGCAAGCTTGCACTTCCTCAAGTACGGGTCCGGTGTGGTACCAGACCTCGCCGCCATGCTGTCCGCGCAAGTTGCTCACGGTCAACAGTACTAAGGGCGCCGGAAGTACTAGTCGCTCTGCGGCAGGTCCTGGCGAACGACCTCGTACACACGCACGCCGGGCGCCTCGAAGGCGGGTTCCGCGGGCAGGAAATCGGGATGCGTGCCGAGCGAATCGGTGGCGTTCGCGCCATCCCACAGTCCCAACGGGTCCCGGGTCTCGCCGGGCGGCAGGGTGACGACGACCCATCGAATGTCATAGGCGTCGACTACCTCGGCGACCGTGGGGAATGGGTCGAATGGCGGCGCCACGCCCGGATTGCCGGTCAGCGCATGCAGCGCGGCGGGGTCGTAGGCAAGCACGCGGTCGTCGGTCGCGCCACTGTCGCGCAGGTACCCCGCGGCAACGGCCAGCCGGTCATGCGCGCCACGCCACTGGCCAAGCAGGACGGCCGAGCCTGCGAGCGAGAGGACGGCCGCCCCGGCCAGCCCGGCGACGAGCAGGAATCGATGCGTGGCCGGCCGCCGGAGGAACGGCCAACCCCGCCCCGCTGCGCTCGCCGCGCCCGGCAGAGATGCCACCGCCAGCGGCAGCGCGAACGGCAGCCACGCAGCGGCCGAGTGGTAGAAGGCGCCTTTCGGCGCATGGAAGGTGAAGACCAGGCCCATCGCCACGAACACCGCGGCGAAGTAGACGAGGAAGGGGGCGAGCTCTGGCCTTCGCCGCTCAGCCCATAGGCCCCACGCGAAGGGCAGGATGAAGAGACCGCCCAGCAGAACGGCAACCCGGCCTGCCAGCTCGCCCCACACGGCGAGCTTGGAGAGGACGATGTTCGGCAGCCCCCAGGCGAGATAGCTGCCGAGCGACGGATCCGTGCCGATCGAGAACTGCTGGTTGTAAGTCGTGATCCAGAGCGTGTGGCCGCCGGCCGACGGGAAGGGCGCGCCGAAGACGGCCAGGTCGCGGAGCAGCCACGGAGCCAGCACGACGAGGAAGGCGGCCGCGGCGGCGAGGGCAGCGCCAGGCGAGCGTCCGCCGGGGCGGACCCACCCGGCGACCGCCGCAGGCAGCACCAGCAGCAGCCCATCGACGCGCGCCAGGGTCGCGACACCGGCCAAGGCTCCCGAGGCGACCAGCCACCAGAATGGTCGCTCGGCGCGGACCGCGCGGATGGCGCACCAGATGGTCGCGGCCCCTGCCCCGCCGAAGACGGCGATGTTGTTGACCTGCGGGTAGAGGACCAGGAATGGCCCGGCCAGCAGCGCCAGCACGCCGGCCGCCATCGCGACCTGCCGCGAGCGCCACAGCTCCCAGCCGACCAGGTAGGTGAACGGCACCAGCGCCGCGGAGAGGAGGACGAATGGAACCTGTGCCGCGCGCCAGGCACCCAGCAACGGCTCGAGCAGCCAGATGGACGCCGCCGCGACCACGGAAGTCAGCGGCATCCAGTGGCCGTTGCTTGCCACGGGCAGCGTCGGATCGGACGGCAGCCGGCCACCGATCTCCAGGAAGCTCCACAGGACCGGCGTGGTGAACCCATGCCCATGGGCGACTTGCTCTCCTACCAGGAGGTAGTAGGCGGGATCCGTGTACGGCGGGTAATCGACCAGCAGGGCTGCCACTGTGCGGACCACCAGCGCGACCCCGAACAGGATCGCGACGTCCCGGCGGTTCACTCGCGAACCCAGACGACGGCCGTGGCATCGGCGTACGCGCGGCGCCAGTCCGGCGACGCGTCGAACCAACCGGCAAGCGCCCAGTCCGGCGGCAGCACCGCGTGGTCGATCTCGTATCGGTCCAGGATCACCTGCGGGTTGCCGTCCAGCCCAATGACCGAGACGTACATCCGCAGCAGCTCGTCGCCGTACACATCG
>DASSCW010000187.1:0-6064 GCA_035697465.1 Candidatus Limnocylindria bacterium
CCAGCCGGTCGCCAGCCAGATGCCCGCTGCGCTCACCATCACGCCGAGCGTCGACGTCAGCCGCTCGCCGGCGACGCCGCTGAGCAGTCCGCCGACGATGGCGCCCGCGGCGATGGCCGCCGTCAGGGCGGTGAGTGCCAGGGCAGACTGGTCCGCTCCGGCGTTGAGGACGCGGTTCACGAAGACCGGCCCCCCGATGATGGCCGTGGCCAGCGTGTAGCCGGTCAGCAGGCTGACCGCGTTCGCCGCCGAAAAGCTGCGGTCGGCAAAGAGCCGCGGGTCGATGAGCGGGGCGCGCAGGCGCAGCTGCAGCATGACGAACAGCAGCAGGCTGAGCGCGGCCACCCCGAAGCCGCCCAGGATGAGCGGGTCGGCCCAGCCCCGCTGGCCGGCCTGGGCCAGTGCCCCGACGCCGGTGAGCAGGGCGAAGCTGATCAGCAGCCCGCCGAACAGATCGATCCGACCGGAGGCCCGCGGCGTCTCGATGCCGCCGGCCACGACATAGATCATCAGCAGGGTCAGGATCCCGGCCGGCACGTTCAGGAAGAAGATCCATTGCCACGACTCGAGGTCGACGCCGGGCAGCGGCAGCCGGACGTTGAGCAGGACCCAGGCTCCGTAGGCCGGGCCGACCGCCATGCCGACGAAGGTGGCCGCACCCTCGACGCCCAGCGCGGCCGCCCGCGAGCGGCCGGCGAACAGGTGGCTGGCCAGCGCCATGGAGAGCGGCACGAGCGCTCCGCCGCCGAATCCCTGCACGACGCGCGATGCGATCAGCCAGTCCATGCCGGCCTCCGGGCCAGCGAGGCGCGAAAGGCCCGCGCCCAGGCTGCCGACACAGAAGAGGATCAGGGCCACCACGAACAGGCGGCGCGCGCCCCACAGGTCGGCGGCGCGGCCGGCCAGCGGCATCGCCACGATGTAGGCCAGCAGGTAGGCGTTCACGATCCACGAGGCGCGCGCGAGGTCCGCCCAACCGCCGAAATCGGCGACGATCGATGGCAAGGCGATGGCGACCACCATCAGCTCCGCGCCGCCCAGGAAGACGCCCAGCGACGCCACCAGGAGCGCCGCCCACGCGGCCGCCGGATGCATCCGGACCGATGCCGAGCCGGTCAGAGGTCCGCCCTCCCGAGCATGGCGGCGCCCAGCACCAGTACCGAGGCGGCTCCCACCAGTGAGAGCCCTGCGGAGCGCAGCGAGTCGGCGATCGGGCGCGCCGCCTCCAGCAGGCTGCCGATCACCGCCAGGCCGGCGGCCGGGGCCGGCGGCGCAGCCAGATCCGGCGCCAGGCCGGCGGCCGCAGGCACCAGTGCCGCGGCGGCGAGTGCCATCGTCAGCAGCGCCGCCGGAAGGCGAGGCAGCAGCGACCCGAGCAGCAGCCCCAGGGCCACCGCCGCGGCGCCGGCCGCCCAGCAGGCAAGGAGTGGGACTGCGAGCGACGCTGGCCCAGTCAGCGCGTCGGTTGCCGTTCCGAGCGTCAGCCAGACGAGCACCCCGGCCGGCGCCAATCCCAGCAGGAGCACGAGCGCAAAGGCGCTGAACCAGCCAAGCACGACCAGCGCGCGGGGCACCGACCGGCTCACCAGCCAGCCGATCGTTCCCCGCCGCCGCTCACCGGACAGGGCCGCGGCGGCGAGGGCGCCGACCAGCGAAAGCGCCACCGCCAGGCCCACCGCGAACAGCTGCAGTGGCGTCCAGCTCTCGCCGAGCAGATCCTCGGGCCGATTCGAGAGCAGAGCCATCGGCAGTGCCGAGATCACGACGGCTCCGACTGCGATGAGCAGGCGGAAGCTGATCCATAGCTCGCGCAATGCGAGCCCGGTGACGGTCAGCAGCCGGCTCACGCGCTGGCGGCCGCGGGCACCGGCGTCGCGCGCAGGTCGGCCAGCGCAGCGATGCCGCGGTGCGAGAGCGGCAGGTCGTGCTCGCCCAGCTCTTCGCGACGCGCGTGGATCGCGATGCGCCCGTTCCGCAGCAAGGCGACTTGGTTCACGAGGCCGTCCTCGCTGGCCGGGTACCGGCTGGCGATCAGCACCGTTCGCCGCCGACCGGGAATCTGCAGCAGCCGAGCGCGCTCTCCGGGATCCAGCGAACGCAGCGGGTCATCCAGCAAGAGGACCTCGGGATCGGTCAGCATCGCCGCCGCCAGCCCCACTTTCTGGGCGAGCAGGGGGCCGCCCCGCCGTACGGGAGATCGCAGGCTGGGCCCGAGCCGGTAGCGCTCGATCGCAGCCTCGATCCGTCGGCGACGCTCTGACTTGTCGTGTCCCGCCAGGCGCCCCGCCAGGTCGAGCACCTCGATCGGCGACAGCCACTCGTAATAGCCGCTCTCCGGCCCGAGGTAAGCGATGCGACGCCGCCAGCCGCTGCTCGACTCATCGGCGCGGGACAGGCCGGCCAGGTCGAAACTGCCCGCGTGCGGCCGGGCCAGCCCGGCCAGGATGCCGAGCAGCAGCGATCCCGCGCCCTCGGGCTCCGATATGAGGAGCAGTCGAGCGCCCACCGGGACGCGCAGGTCGACACCGTCGAGCAGCCTTCGACGACGGACGGAGCGGCGCAGGCCGCTGACCACCACGGCCGCCGGCCGCAGCAACCGGGCCGACCTCGACGCCCACAGCGCGTCGGGCGTGGAGCTCGTCAGGGGCGCACCTCCTGGGGTCGCAGCAATGCCGCAGCGGTGCCGGCGCGGCGCAGTCTAACACCGGCTTGACGGAATGCCGGACGCGCCCATATCATAAGCATCCGCTTATATCAATTCGCATTTGATAAAGAACCGCTACGACATGACGATGCCACGTGAGACGGGCGCCGAGCGCGACCTGCGCCGGCTGCGAACCTTCTATCGCGCCCTGGGGGACGAGACCCGCCTGCGGATCATCGGCCTGCTGGCCGAGATCGGCCCGCTGCCGGTCAACGCCCTCTCCGCCCGGGTCGGCCTCTCGCAGCCGCTCATCAGTTGGCACCTGCGCATCCTGCGTCTGGCCGGCCTGATCGACACGCGGCGCCAGGGCCGCGAGGTCATCTGCCAGCTGCGCGTCGCGGCGTTCGAGGAGCTGCACGAGTCGGAGGCCCGGCTCATCGGCGGCACCGCGGGTATCGGCCAGAGCTCGCCCGCCGGCGCGGACGAGGTCACATCCCCTCACCACGGCGAGGTGCCAGATGTCGGCTAGCCACTCTCCCGCCCACGACCTGAGGCGTGGCGACTCGCTGCTCTCCACGCGCGCCAAGGAGGCGGCGCGGGCGTTGCTGGCACCGGTGGTGCGCCTGGCGGTCGCCATGCGCCTGACACCGAATGCCATCACCGTGATCGGCTTCGGCGTGGTGGTGGCTGCCGCCGTGCTCATCGGCAGCGGCAGCCTGCTGGCCGGGGCGGTGGTGCTGACGGCCGGCTCGCTGCTCGACGCGGTCGACGGCGCACTTGCTCGCGCGACCGGCGTGAGCAGCGCGTTCGGCAGCTTCCTCGACTCAACCCTCGACCGCGCCGCCGAGGCGGTGCTGTTCGGCGGCATCGCGGCGTACTACCTCCGGACTGCCGCCGACCCGGCCGCGCCGGTACTGCTGGCGCTTCTGGCACTGGCCGGCTCGTTCATGGTCAGTTACACCCGGGCGCGTGCGGAGGGAATCGGCCTCACTGCCTCGGTAGGCCTCGCGCCACGGCTCGAGCGGCTGGTCCTGATCGTCGCCGGCATCGGGCTTGCGGGGCTCGGCTTCGAAATCGGTCTCATCGGCGCGCTGGCGATCATCGCCATCCTCTCGGTGGCGACCACGATCCAGAGGATCTGGCACGTTCATCGGCTCAGTACGGCTCTGCCGGGCGGAGCGACAGGCACAGCGACAAGGGAGAGCGAAAACGGTGGCTGACGGAAACGGCAAGAGCGCGACCAACGGGAAGCGCATCTCGGACGGCAAGGTACGCGTCGCCATCGTGGGCGTCGGCAACTGCGCGTCCAGCCTGGTACAGGGCCGGCACTACTACGCCGATGCCAAGGAGACGGACTTTGTCCCGGGGCTGATGCATGTCAACCTGGGCGGGTACCACATCCGCGACATCGAGTTCGTGGCCGCCTTCGACGTCGACAAGACGAAGGTTGGCAAGGACCTGTCGGAGGCCATCTGGGCCGGCCAGAACAACACCTTCAAGTTCGCCGACGTGCCGCACAGCGGCGTCACCGTAGAACGCGGCATGACCCACGACGGCCTGGGCAAGTACCTGAGCCAGGTGATCGAGAAGGCGCCCGGCCCCACGGCCGACGTTGTGGGCATCCTGAAGGAGCGCAAGGTCGACGTGATGGTCTCCTACCTGCCGGTCGGCAGCGAAGAGGCGACCAAGTGGTACGTCGAGCAGGCGCTGCAGGCCGGCGTCGCGTTCGTCAATGCCATCCCCGTCTTTATTGGGCGGGAGCCGTACTGGCAGCGCCGCTTCGCGGAGAAGGGGCTGCCGATCATCGGCGACGACATCAAGAGCCAGGTCGGGGCCACCATCACGCACCGGGTGCTCACGCGGCTGTTCATGGACCGCGGCGTGCGCATCGACCGCACCTACCAGCTGAATTTCGGCGGCAACACCGACTTCCTGAACATGCTGGAGCGCGAGCGGCTCGAGTCGAAGAAGATCAGCAAGACCAATGCGGTCACGTCCATGCTCGACTACGAGATCGGCGACGACGACGTCCACGTCGGCCCGTCCGACTACGTGCCATGGCTCAAGGACCGCAAGTGGTGCCACATCCGGATGGAAGGCACCACCTACGGAGACGTGCCGCTCAACCTGGAGCTCAAGCTGGAGGTCTGGGACTCGCCGAACAGCGCCGGCGTCATCACTGATGCCATTCGCTGCGCCAAGCTGGCCCTCGACCGCGGCCTCTCCGGTACGATGGTTGCGCCATCCTCCTACTTCATGAAGAGCCCGCCGCTCCAGATCCACGACGACGTGGCCTACAACCGCGTCGAGGCCTTCATTCGTGGCGATGACAGCGAGACCCTGGACGGCACCCAGGCTCCCGAGAAGCGCAAGCTGCGCAAGCTGGCGGCCTCTTCGCCGAAGGCGGCCGCAAGCCTCGGCTGAGCCGATGCCGATGCCTCGACCGAGGGGCGCGAGCTCGTGACCGCGGCTGACGCCACGGCGGGTGCTGGCCCCACGGAGCGCAAGAGAGAGCGCCTCGCCTTTTGGGCCTACCGGGTTGGGGAGATCGCCATCGGGGCGCTCCCGCGCGGCGTGGTGCTGCCGATTTCGGCGGCTGCCGGCAACGTCGCCTACGACCTGGCCGGCGAGAAGAAGGCCATCGTGCGCGAGAACCTGGCTCGCGCCCTGGGGCTGCCCGCTGACCACCCCAAGGTCCACCGCGCCGCGCGGCGGGCATTCCGCAACTACGCCCGCTACCTGGCCGACGTCATGCGCCTGGCGAGCAAGGAGCCGGACGACGTCGGGGCACTGGTGGACATCGCGAACATCGAGATCCTGTGGGAGGCGCAGGCGGCCAAGAAGGGCGTCCTGCTGTGCACCGTCCACGTCGGCGGCATGGACCTGATCGCGCCTGCGCTCAAGGTCCACGCCCAGGCGCTGCACGTGATCGCCGATGACACGACCTACGGCCGCCTCTACGACCACCTCAAGGCAGTTCGCGCGCGGCACGGGCTGACGCTCATCGGGTGGCGCAACCTGCGCGCCCTGTTCAAGGCGCTCCGCGCTGGCGAGAACCTGGTCCTCTTCTGCGACGGCGGCTATCGGCCCGGCGACGTGCCGGTCGAGTTCCTGGGCGAGCCCACCACCTTCCCGGCCGGACCGGCCTCGCTGTCCGCTCGCTCAGGTGCGCCGATGCTTCCGGTCGCCTGCCAGCGAACGGACGGCAACCGGTTCTACGCGAAGGGGCTGCCGCTCATCACCGCGGCGAGCGATGAGCCTGCCGAGATCTACCGGGCCACCCAGGCGCTTGCAGACGAGCTGGGGACCGTGATCGCCGCCGATCCCGGGCAGTGGTACATGTTCCGCAGCATCTGGCCGCAGACCGACGAGGACCGTGCCAGGGCGCGTGCCGCGCTCGACGCGGCGCGTCGCGGCGAG
>DASSCW010000188.1:0-2894 GCA_035697465.1 Candidatus Limnocylindria bacterium
TGCAGCGTCGGCGTGGGTGTCACGGTAGCCGGTCCGCCGCCGGAATCGCTAGGCTGGACTGCCGCAGCCCCGACCCACCCCGATCAGGCAGGAGGACGTGCACGTGGCCACCAGGCAGGACTTCACCGACGAGGAATGGGCGGCGCTCCAGAAGGGCCTCATGGGCAGCGGCATGCTCGTCTCGGTCAGCGATCGTGATCTGACCGACACGTTCGGCGAGGCGGGTGCGCTCGGCAAGTATCTCGCCGGCCAGCAGGTCGCGGCGACGAGCGAGCTCATCCGCGAGCTGGCGAAGACCCGCGGCACCGGCTTCGGGCTGACCGCCAGCCCCGACGAGGTGCGCACCGAGACGATGGGCGCCCTTGCAACGGCGGTGCCGGCGCTCCGGGCCAAGGCGCCCGACGACGTGGCCGCGTATCGCGACCTCGTTCTCGGCCTGACCCATGCCGTGGCGGACGCCAAGGGCGGCGAAGTCCCGATCGAACGCGAGATGATCGAGGCGATCGAGGGCGCGCTGGACGGCGGCTGAACGATCCCCCGGCGTCAGGCGCTCGTGAACGTGAGCGTGCCGTCGTCCAGCAGGGTGATGGTCAGCTGGTTCTCCGCGATGGTGTAGCTGCCGGCCTGCGCCAGCGCAGCGACGTACGCATCGCCGAGCGATCCCTCGGGGCAAGCGACCAGCGTCGACGGGCCGGGCGTGATCGTCATTACGCCGCTGTCCTGGACGGTGTATTCGCCGGCGACCTGGTTGCAGTCGGCCCTCGCCGAGAACGTCCCGTCGTCGTTGAACTCGATGGTGTAGTTCACCATCGCCTCGGCGGGGACGATGGCCGAGAAGGATGGGCTCTGCGTGGTGATCGAGACGAGCCGCCAGGTCGTGCCGGTGATATCGCCGCCTTCCTCGGAGGCGCAGCCAGCGAGCCCGGCGACGGCGACGATCAGCAGGCCCGCGGCCAAAAGTTTGCGCATGTGTCGTTCCACCCCACCTACGAGAGGCATGGACTGGGTGCCTCATGACCCATGTCACCAGCCCGAACGCCACGCAGCATCGCACCAAGTGGGTGAGACCGGGGACACGGGACGAGCGGACGCGGTTACTGCTGGTAGCGCTCCACGACCTCGGGCGGCCGGAGCTCCGCGTCGTCCGGGTCCTGGCCGAACTCGCGGCGAGCCTGACGCTGGCGCAGCAAGTCGTAGCACTGGTCCAGCTCGACCCCGATCGCGTCGAGGCGCTCCTTCTCGGACGTGCCGATCCCGCCGCCCTCACCGGCCTCCTGCCAGAGCTGCTCTTCCTCGTGTGCCAGCCGGTTGATCCGGTCGACGATGGATTCGTCTGTCACGGTGCTGCTCCTGGATCCGCCGTCGCAACCGAGTCGGGAGCGGTCGGGGCTACGTCGGTCCGAAGAAATCTACCTCCATCTTCGTTTCGGCACTGCCGGTCGGCTGGCTACGGGGTGACCACGAGTGTGGCCGGGGCACTGACGTTGCCGGCGGCATCGAAGGCGTAGAGGTCGTAGGTGACGGCGGTCCTGATCCGCCCACCGAGCTTGTCGTACCAGACGGTCCCGAGAAGGTCGACGCCGGCCTGGTAGAGGGTGCCCGACCACCGGCCGTCGCGGTACATGCGGTATCCCGCCACTCCGACGTCGTCGGACGAGGCGACCCAGCCGAGCGTGATGGAGCCCGACTTGGTCCGGCTGACCAAATGAAGGTTCTCTGGGGTGGTCGGCGCGGTGGTATCGGCGAGTGCCGTCGCGTCGGCCACGCTGTGCTGGGCGCCGGCGGACGCCGCGAGTACCGGGATTGTCGCCACATGCGCCATCAGCGCCGCCAGCACGAGCGTTGCGATGACCACGCGGGCACGTGGGCCGGTAACCGAATGCGTCATGTCAGCCTCCTGATTGCTGGATGCCAGACCGACGCTGGGCGGCCACAAAACGCAACATTGGCAAATCCCTGCGCGTGGGGCCTGCCACAGAGCGGGCGCGCGCGCCGTTCGGTCGTATCCTCTGGGGCAGGCGCTTGGACCGGGGTGAGGTCGACGCGGAGGTCGTCGAGATTGCCACGGGTCACGGGCCATTCCGCGAGCAGCCTCAGCGCTTCGCCGAGCTACTGGTCGCCGCCACCCGCTGATCCTGCGAATGACCGCCCATATCACCGGGGGCGCGCCGGCTCGCCGGCTATCGCGGCTGGCGGACCATTCCCGTCAGCGTGTGACCGAAGCAGTCGGCCTGGCCCACGATCTCGAACCCACGCTTCCGATAGAAGGCGATGTTGGAATCCGTTCCGGTCTCGAGATAGCAGGGCAGGCCGGCGGCATCCGCGCGTGACGTCCCCATCTCAACGAGCGATGAGCCGAGTCCCTGGCCCTGCCTGGCAGCCCGAGTCCCGACGGTCATCAGGTACCAGTGCGGACCCTCGACCTGCTTGTGGAAGCCCTCGGTGGCAGACATCGCTTTCGACATCCGGCCCATGCCGTCCAGCCCGAGCATGAACGGCGCCCGCCACATGCCGGCACGGAGCATGCGGCGCATCTTCATCGGCCCGCTCTCGGGGTGGAGCCAGATCGCCACCGCGGACGCGTCGTCGTTCGACCACACCTGGCCGTAGCGCATGCCATATGCCAGGAGGACGCCCATCATCGGGGGCCCGAGCTTCACCCGCCGAGCGGGGTCGGGGGCGAGGATCTCCAGCAGGGGGTCGTTCGCGAACGCCTCGGCGAGCGTCTGGGTCGCCGCGCGCTGCTGATCGTGACGCAGCGGTTCGATGGAGGCACCTCAACTCGGCTCGGCCGGGGACCGGACGAGGCTCGGCGGAGCGTACCAGAGCGTTCGAGGCCTTCGAAGCGGCGGAGGAGGTCCACGCCGGGCCACTGCGGCTGCCGCCCCACGCCG
>DASSCW010000189.1:0-28737 GCA_035697465.1 Candidatus Limnocylindria bacterium
GGTTCGATGGCTACTCGACCGGCATCCGGCAGAAGTTCGCGATCGCCCGCGGCATGCTGACGGAACCGAGCGTGCTGTTCCTCGATGAGCCGACACGCGCGCTGGATCCCATCGCGGCCGACGAGCTGCGGCGGCACGTCGCCGAACACATCGTCGGGGACCTCGGGCGTACCGTGGTGCTTGCGACACACACCCTCACCGAAGCTGAGGCGATCTGCGACCGAGTCGCGATCATCAGGCGTGGCCGCATGGTCGAGATCGGAACCATGGATGAGCTTCGCCATCGCATCGGACTATCCACTGTCCTTGAACTGACGGTCAGCGGTGAGTTAGCACCCATCCGGAACGCAATCGGCCGGGTCAACGGCGTTGCCTCCGTGTCCGACGCCGTGGACGACGACGCATCGACCCAGCTGATCGTCAGCCTCTCCGACGTGGAAGGGGCGACGGACCAGGTGATCCGTGTTGTGCACGCGGCAGGCAGCGTCATCCAGGCGATCACCACCCGCCGGCCGACCCTCGACGACATCTACCGCGCCGCGCACGCTGAAGGTTGAGGTGCAGTTGATGGAAGGGTGGCCGCGTGTCCTGGGGGCAACGTTCCTGCGGGACATGTGGACGGCGACCAGCTACCGCGCGGGGTTCATCCTCTCCATCGGCGGATCGCTGGCGAGCATCCTGAGCGTCTTTTTCATCGGCCAGGCCTTCGGAGCCTCGGTCAGCCCGTCCTTGGACCAATATGGCGGCAGCTATTTCGCGTTTGCGGTCGTCGGCGTCGCCTTCTCCGGCTTGCTGGGGCTGGGACTATCGGGAATCAGCTCGCGGATTCGCGAGGGCCAGATGATGGGGACGCTGGAGCTGATGCTGTTGAGCCCAAATCGGCTGTTGGTGCTGCTCATCGGCGCATCGCTGTGGAGCCACGCCATGGCCATCTTCTCGCTCGTCATCTACCTGCTGGTTGGCCTTGCTTTGGGCCTGGACCTCGGGCAGGCGAATGTGCCGATGATGCTGCTGTCCCTGGCAGTCTCGGTCATCGCCTTCAACGGGCTGGGGCTCCTCGCGGCCAGCGTGGTGATCGTGATCAAGCAGGGGAATCCGGTCAGCCTCATCGTCGGCATGGCGTCCGTCCTCCTGGCAGGAGTCTTCTATCCGGTCAGCGTCCTGCCAGGGTGGCTGCAGGTCCTCGCGCAACTGCTGCCCCTGACCCATGCGCTGGAGCTGGTCCGCCGATCGGCACTTACCGGCGAGGGCATCGAAACCTTGTCCGGGCACCTGCTGGCACTGGTCGCACTGAGCGTCATTCTGGTGCCACTCGGGCTGTGGGCATGCCATCGCGCGGTGACGTTCGCCCAGACCGACGGCTCGCTCTCGCAATACTGAGAAGAGGACAATGGACGGAGGCGAGGGCGGGGTGCCGCAGCCAACGCTTGGCAGCTGCGCCGGATACGAGGTCCGCTCGTCGAACGTAGGATTCCGCACGCTCAGGTCGGGTGGCGGCGAGCCGATGCTGGTCCATGGCGGCGACGATCCGCAGATCGGCGGGGAGGTAGTCGCCACCTGGCGCCCGCGTCCGGGCAACCCATTCCATGGCCGCCTCCTGCAGGATGGGGGCATCTTCCACTTCTGGGCAAGCGACGTCGGCTGGTACACCATCGATGCGCAGCACCGCACGATCACCATCTCGGGGGACGTCGACATGCTGCAGACGGAGCTGCGGCTCTTCGGGATCCCCGCCGCAATCTGCGCTTTCGAGTCTGGCGATGCGCCGCTCCACGCCTCGGCAATCGAAATCGACGGGCAGGCGATCATCCTGGCCGGCCCGAGCAGGCAGGGGAAAACGACGCTGGCGGCGGCCTTCGCCGCGCACGGGCATCGCCTGCTGTCCGAGGACACGACCCGCTGCGTCCCTGGCCGGGTCCCATCGGCTTTCCCAGGGCCAGCCGTCGTGCGACTGCGCTCCGACGTTGCCGGCTTGCTCGACATTCCGACGGCCACGGCACTGCCGACGAGCTTCGAGGACGGACGGACGGCGTTCCTGTTCGACGATGCTTCGCGTGGCTCGGGTGCCGCTCTGCCCTTGCGCGCGATCCTTATGCTGCGGCCCGGCGAGGGTCCGCCGACCTTGCGGTCAGTGGACTCGGCGCGGGCGGCGCGGGATCTCTTCTCGCTGGCGTTCCGGTTGCCGACCGACGCGTCCCGCGCGGCGTGTTTCGCCCGCGTGGTGGACCTCGCCGGTCGCGTCGAGGTCATGGACCTGCATCGACCCATCACCATCGATTCGCTGCCGAGCGTCATTTCGCTCGTCGAGCGGCATCTGGAGGGCGGGGCCTAGGTGCCCGAGATCGCCTCGGTGATCGCCACTCTCGCCGACATTGGCGTCGAGCCGCTTGTCCTGAGCGGCCAGCGTCCGGAAGACGCCGAATCGGCTAAGCAGGAACGTGGGATCCAGCTTTTGATCCGCCGGGCCGATGTGCGTGCCGCGACGGCTGTGCTGGAGCCGCAGCCATGGCGCTACTCGTGGATTCGGCGGGGGCTGATGCGACTGGTGCCGATGGTGGACTACTGGTGGGACGGCGGCGCCTTTATCGAAGCGTACTGGGGGCTCCCCGCCGCCCCACTGCCGCCGATCGCGCTGGCACGGCTGGCGACCGCGCTGTGGAGCCGCGCCGAGAAGGACCCCGTCGGCTACTGGCGGCCGGATGTGGCGAGCCTGGCCGTTCACTACGCCGTGCAGGCCTGTCGGCCCGGTCGCGGGCACGATGCCGATTGGCGCCACTTCGTCAACCTCAGGTCGCAGCTTGCCGACCTGTCCGCGGCGAGCGCCATCGCTCGCCAGGCCGGAGTGGCATCCGCATTTCGGCGGGCAGTGGCTGCGGCCGATGCCGGCTCGGGGCCGCCGCCGCGGGGACCAGTCTTCGACGGCCCGCTGGGAATCGCGTGGTGGTGTACGACGGCGGTGCAGGCACGCCTCCGTCCTCGGCGGCTGGCACGCATCCTCGCCGGCGTGCCCTCGCTCGGCGACGCGCCGATTCGCTGCCGGGTGGCGGGCACCGAGGTCGTCGCGGACACCGGGGTCTTCGTGCCTACCCCGGACGCCGAGATCTTCGTGGACATGGTCCGCAAGCGCGTCGCTGGATTGCCGCGACCGAGGATTGTCGAGGTCGGCACCGGCTGTGGGGCGATTGCCCTGGCCATTGCCAATGCCAGGCGCGACGGGGTGGTCCATGCCGCCGAGATCGACGTCGGCGCGGTCCGCTGCGCGCAACGGAACGCGGAGCGGCTCGGGCTGCACGACGTCGTCGTTTCGCGCGGGTCGCTGCTCGAACCGGTCTCGAGCGAGCTGGTCGGAGGCGTGGACGTCGTGATCGCGAACCTGCCCTTCTATCCGGCGCGCAATTTCGCATCGATCGGATCCGTTCCGCGCGACACCATCCAGGGGCCAGGGGACGACGGTCTCGACCTCGTTCGGCAGCTGGCAGCCGACGCCCGACGGTACCTGCGTCCGGATGGATGGCTGATCCTGCAGATGTTCGCGTGGCAGGTCGAGCTGTTGACCGATGAGCTGAAGCGAATGGGTTACGTGCCGGGCAATCCGCGGTTGTCTGGGCCATTCGCAATCTGGCCGATGGACTATCGCCCGGGTGCCTGATCGCGGCCGCCCAGCGCACCGCTCTGGCGGTGCCAATCGACATGAGGCACTATTCGGCCGTGCTCACGCGATCCGACGACGGCCTCTCACTGCTCGCCAAGCTCAGCCTGCTCTGGCGCGTCTGGGCTGTCGCCGCACGGGTGCGGCTTGAGCTGTGGCGCCATCCGCTGCCTGAGGTCGTCTCTGTCCTCGCCGCGCCAACCGGTCGCCCGCGTGTCCCCACCTCGCTGCTCAGCCGGGCAGTGTCGCGCGGACTGCGGATCGGTCCGCTCCAACCGCGCTGCCTCACGCGCAGCCTGGTCCTCTATCGCCTGCTGCGCGCGCAGGGCGACGATGCGCAGCTGATCATCGGCATGCGCGACAAGACGGTCTCCACCGACGCGCACGCGTGGGTCGAGCTGGCCGGCCGCGACGTCGGACCGCTACCGGGTGGGAAAGGCTACCGCGAGCTGAGCCGGTATCCACGCAGCCTTTGACTGAAGATTCGGCGGACTCGTCCTCGTCCGACGTCACCTCACTCATTCGCGTCCTGCGCGACGTCGGCGTTGACGCCCTGGTCCTGCGGTCCGGCGCCATCAACGACGCCGGCGTATTTCGCCCGCTCCAGCTCCTCGTACCGGAATCCGGGCGAAGAGACGCCGTCGCAGCACTGGATCGCATGGCCTGGCGCTACGCGTGGGTACGCACGGGACTGCTGCGGCTCACGCCCGGAGCCGTCTACGCCTGGGATGGGGGACGCGTCGTCGAGCTGTACTGGAGCCTGCCCGCCGCGCCGTTACCGGCATCGGCCCTGGCCCGCCTGACCGCTGCGCTCCGCCGGAGCGCACGGCGAGGGCCGGATGGCTACCTGCTGGCGGATCCGTCCGCCTTGTTGGTGCACCTCGCCGTCCAGTCGTGCCGGCCCGGCCGCGCGCGCGCGGGCGATTGGGCAGACTTCTTGAGTGCGGCCGCGACCAGTGAGGACAAGCACCAGGTACGCAAGCTCGCGCGAGGGGCGGGCGTGCGGCCGGCGCTCGATCGCGCCCTGGCTGCGGCGGCTGCCGGGCGTCAGCGGCCCGGGCCGGGCCGTACCTACGGCGCGGGCTGGGACGTCGCGCGCCTTGTCGCAAATGCGATGCAGGCGCTGGCGCCACGCTCGGTCGCCCGCCAACTGGCGGGCTCGCCGATCTTCGGCGACAGCCCCATCCGTTGCAGAATCGGCGGAGTCGAGGTCGTCGCCGATCCGGGCGTCTTCGTGCCGGCGCCATCAGGGGAGCTGTTCCTCGACGAGGCCCTCGCCGCGTTGGGCAGCATCAGCGAGCCACTGGTGGTCGAGGCAGGAACCGGTTGCGGCGCCATGGCCCTGGCAGTCGCCAAGGCACGGCCCGATGCCACCCTGCACGCCACCGAGCTGTCGCGCGCGGCGGTGCGTTCGGCGCGCCGCAACGCGTCACGGCTCGGCGAGCTCCGGGTGAAGTTCTATGAAGGGTCACTATTGACGCCACTGCCGAGCTCGCTCGGTGGGCGGGTGGACCTCCTCATGGCCAACCTCCCCTATGTGCCCGAGGGGGAGGGCTTCACCCTTGGGGCGTTGCCGCCTTCGACCCTGACCGGCGTGGAAGAGGACGGGCTCGGCCTCCAGCGCCAACTCGCCCGATCGGCGATCGGCGTCATCCGGCCGGGTGGCAGGCTTCAGCTCCAGATGCTGGCCTGGCAATGGTCACGCCTCTCGCCGGAGCTCGCGGCCCTCGGCTATCGACCCCTGGCCCCACGGCTCTCCGATGCTTTCGCCATCTGCCAGGCAGAGCTGATCGCGGGCTGACCGCAGGGGCAACGAGGAGATCAGGCGGCGACGTGAATCAGATCGCGCTGCACCGCGCTCTCCACGAAGCGCCGCACGTCGGCCTCGAGTTCCGGTGGGCCATCGGCTATGAGCGCGCGCACAGCAGCCACGAGGTCTTCCAGGGTCCGATCCTTATCCAGCAGGACCCAGATCGCGAATCCCAGCTGGTTGAGCTTGTGATACGCACCCGTGTCGAGATGGAGGAGCACCCCGCCGCCGGCGTCGGACAGCTCACGCGCGACGACCTGGGGATTGCGTGTCAGGGTCGATTCAGGTTCCACCGTCGGCTCCATCACCACTGTGCCAGGAAGGCCTGGGCCACCGCCAGGTTACGTGCCCATCGGTAATCCAGGGTCGTGAAACGCTCCGACTCGAGCAGCGTCGCAAGGCGCCCGTAGTCGACGCCACCCAGGCGATGCTTCGGCGCGCCCAGCAGGCGACGGAGGGCAGCGTAGTCGACCTCGGCCATGTGGGCTTCGTCGAAGACAGTCTTATCCCGGCGGTCCAGGATCTCGTCCGGAACGCGGCCTCGGAGCAGGTCGCGCACCAGACCCTTTGGCCGGAGGTCCGGGAACTTCTGCTCGGCGGGGATCGAGAGGAAGAATTCCCACAGGTCCACGTCCGTCCAGGGCTTTCGCGATACCACGCCCGACACGTCCTGGCAGACCTCCTCCGCCTCGAGCGAGATTCCGGGACCGATGAAGCCCACCAGTTGGGATCGTCGCCACCGGTCGCGGACGCGGGGGACGTCGGTGTCCGCCGCCCGCCGGCGGTCGATCCAGTCGGGAACCACCGCCGGCCTGGTCCGAGCTCCGATCGAATTGCGGGCCGCCATCACCCGATGGGGCATGAGTGAGCGGATCACGAGGCGGGTCAGCGCCCACCACGTCCAACCCCGCGTGCGGCGCTCCGCCAGCTCGCGCCTGGCCGGAGACCATCGGCCGCGCAGCAGGTAATGCTCAAGGGTGTACCACTGCATTGCGGCGACGAATTCCGCGTGCTCACCGGTGAGCACCCGCCGCGCGCCGAGATTGCGCGCGTGGACATAGCTCTCCTCGTACTGCGCCAACGCCGCTCCGGGCCACGGCGTGTCGGCGAGGCCCACCCACCGCTCGATGTCGTCGAGCGCGTTGGCGGACAGCTCATAGGTGTGCAGAGGTATCGAGAAGGCCCTGGCCAGGATCTCCACGTATCGGCTCTCGTCGACAGACGGGTACCGCGGATAGACGGCCGAGATCGCCTGCAACTCACGTCCCGCCATCGCCCGGTGTCGGGGCGCCGCGAACGCCGCGATCGCCGGGGAGTCGATGCCACCGCTGAGGGAGATGGCGTCGCGACCGGTCAGGACGCGACTGACCGCCTGATCCATGAGCCGGGTAAAGTGCTCGGCGATCTCCGCCTGCCGATAAGTGGCAGATTCCAGCAGCGCCTCCGGCTGCCAGTAACGTGACAGCGTGGTCGCGCCCTCCTCGGAACGGACGGTCGTCGACTTCGGCAGGCGGCGGACGCCCACCAGCGACGCCGGCATCTCGTCGTCGACGTCTCGGTAGAAGATGCGCTCCACGACGTCCAGGTCCGGCTGCCGCGGGAGGGATGCCCCCGCGACTACCTGCTTTGCCTCGCTGGCCGCCATGAATCCGCTGGCGTCCTCGCGGAAGAACAGTGGGCGGTAGCCGATGTGATCGCGGAAGCACAAGACGGAACGCCCGTCGCTGATGCCTGCAGCGAAGACACCCCGCATGCGGGCCGGCAGCTCCGCGCCGAAGCGGTGGAATCCCGCCGCCAGGAGCTTGGCGATATCGATGGAGCCGCCGGCCGCTGCGTGCCCTGAGCCGTCCGGCCATAGATCGCGCGCGAGATCGACCGCGTTGTCGAGGGAGCCTGTGAAGGCGACCGCAAGACCATCGTGGACACCGACCCAGGCATCTGGCTCCGCGTGGTTCCCCGTCCTCGCCGCCATGGCGCAGCGTCCGAGGACGAGCGTCTGCACCTCCGTGCCGCGGTGCGGAGCGGCATCGATCATCCGCGTCGCGACGACACCGGGGTCATCATGGAGCGCTGACAGGAAGACTGCGATTGCGCCCACGGCAGCCTCTCCCCAGCGCTGGATAGCAAATGACCGGGCCCGAAGGCCCGGTCATTGATTATGCCAAGTGAGGGGTCAGCTCGCGAACGGGTGCGAGAACTCCCCGTACTTGTCGGTTTCCATCACGATTTCAGACTTGTCGCCCTTGCCGGGATTGTCGAACGTGTGATCGGCGATGGACCCCAAGTCCTCGATCTCCGGCGCCTGGTAGATGATCTGCATCCCAAACTCCCCTTGTATTTGGCGGCATAGGCAAGCGCCAGTAGGTCAAAAGTACTATGTCCCGCGGACCGCGTCAACGCAATCTGCGCACACTGTTGCCTCAGGGCAACGCCGAACTGATGCCTGGATTAACTCCCGACAGCCAGCCCGCGTCCCCGGTGCACCAAGGCAACGGCACTGCCGCTGGCAGTCTGAAAATCGCTTGACTGTATTAGTACTCAAGTACTAGGTTCTCGCTCCACCGGGGGACCCGAGCTGCCCTCGCTTCCGGCCAACCGCATATTCGTGCCCGAGCCCCGCGTAGTTGGCCGCCGCGCCGTCTGCCCAGACGCTGCGCTCTCGTCCGCGTTGCCCTCATCTCTTCTTCTTCGGGCTGCGCGGGATCTCGATCCCACCTAGCCCGATCAGGGAGGGAGGGTTGTGTGCGCGCCATGGGGGCGAGCACTAGGTGCGAGCAGTGCTCACAGCGCAACGAGGAGGCGAACCGAGAAGGAAGAAACGACCGAGACGGAGCTTCGGGGACACCCAATGACGGACCGTGGTGTTTCCCACCCTCTACTAAGGAGCGATAGAACCCATGACTCTTCGAGCGAACGCGCCACGGGCCAAGCGCCGCTGGACGGCGCTGTTGGCGGCAGTTTCACTGCTTATCGGCCTAACGACGACCACTGTGCTGGCAGCACCTCCGGGCATCAGCCTCGAGCAGTGCCGCAACGGTTCAGCAGCCAGCCCCAATGACTGTGAGGACCTCGGTGGGTCGGCAGGATGGGTCAACGGTAACGTTGGCGCATCGCAGGGCCACCTCCTGGAAGGTTATTCGATTCCTTATCGCGCCCTGATGAACAACCTGCCAGCGAACACCAACATCACCGTCACACTTGGCTATGACATCACCCACAGTGGTGCGCATGCCATCGACTATCTGACCCACTACGACCGGCTTGAGCCGCATGGCTTCTTTGGCCACGGCGACGCCGAGGATGTCTTTCCGGTATCGGGCACCAGCGTTAGCGCGACCCCCTTCGCGACTCTTGCAATTCCGGAGCCGTCGAATCTATCGGCCGACGCCAGCGCCGGATGGGCCAATATTCCTGCGGAACAGAAGGTCATCACACTCTTCGGTGGCACCTTCCCGGCGAGCCAGCCTACGTTCTATGTCACCGAGGGCGACATCAACGCCTCGCAGTCGGAGGCTCGTGTTCAGTTCACGTTCCTGACTGACAGCGACGGAGGTTCCGCTGTCCTGGCCTGGGGTGGACATATCGCCCGCGGCGATCATTGGGACGGCGATTCGGCCTCTGCGATCAGTGGCTCTCCGTACCACATGCGTTTGAAGGCTTGGACTCTCGGCAACGTGGGTAACCAGGACCGCTCGCTGTCGGCAGGAGCTGTCCAGGTCGAGACCTCGACGACCACCACCCAGCCATCAGCCCAACTTACCTTCAGCGTTGCACTCAACGATCGCGCAGATGTTTCTGCCGGTGGTGGGACGGTTGAGTTCAACCTGTGGAGCACCAAGAGCGCGGATACTCCTCCGGTCTGCTCGGGGTTGCTGTACACCGAGACCGTCGCCCTTAGTGGCGGATCGGCAACGACGACTGGGACCGGATCGTTCGGCAGCAACGTTGTCGCACCGACTAGTGCAACAACGTACTACTGGACGGCGGACTACTCGGGCGACGACACGACAGAACCTTCGTCATCGCCTTGTGGCGCGGAGTCTGTCACCGTCACGCCTCCGACCATTGGACTGGTGCCTGCCCCGGCGCCCTAGTTCCGCGGCCGCACAAACTTGGACCCGATGAGGGCCGGCCCGCAAGGGTCGGCCCTCGTTCTATTTGCTTGCGGACTTTCATCTCCCTGGCCACCGAGCGTGTCGCGGACTTCCACGCCCAGGGCTGCGAGTTCGTCGCGTAGCCGGTCTGCCGTCGCGAAGTCTCCGGCCGCCCGCGCCGATGCACGGTCTGCCAACACGAGGCGGCTTCCTCAGGCAGGGTCGGTGATCTCGACCTCCGGAGCGTGTTGATCTGTGTCAACACTTCAACTGCACCAAGTCCCAGCTGGGAGCGGAAGTCGGCTCTGGTATTGACTCGTGTAGTTCGAAAGTACTAGGTTGCCCGGACCGAGCACCTCCGCTGCCCATCCTCGGCTCGCGTTGCCAACCTCAACCCTGGGGGACGAGGCCTTGATCCGCACCGGGCTGGGACAGCGAACCGCTGGAAGCCTACGAAACGCCATCGATAGCCGCTGGGCACGGCTGGTGGCCGATATCGCCCCTCAGTTCCTCGCGTTGGCCGCCGCGGCGACGATCTACGCGTTCGGACCTCCTGTTGACGCGCAGCGCGATGTGTGGGTGTGGGCAGTGCTCGCGGTCGCCTTCGCGGGACTGCGCCTGGGCACTCTGCGCACCGCCCTGGTCACCTCAACGTATGTCCTGGACGCGGTCGGCGTGGCGATCTTCATCGGTGGCACTGGCGACGCGGAATCGCCATTCCTCGGCATCGCCCTGGCGGGGGCCTGGTGGGCGTCACAGAAGGCCGCCCGCGGTACGCTGTACGCCATCGCCTTCGCCGCTTCCTACAGCATCCTGGTGGCTCCGGCGGCGCTGCGCGAGGGACACCTCGCGGCCGTCATCTTCCAGCCCACCCTCCTCTGCATCGTCGGACTGCTGGCAGATAGCCTGCGCGCGCGCGGCGATCTGTCGCGATGGGCCTTCACCATCCTCACCCATGAAGGGGAGAGCCAACCGGCGTCCGTCAGGGTCGGGCTGAGCCGCGTGGTCCGCGGTGGGTCGGTTCCCATCGACGTCCTGCTGACGGCCGGCCAGTTGGGCCTGACCGCGGCCCAGACGGAGCTCGTTGCGTACCTCATCCTCGGCTTGTCGAACATGCAGATTGCCGAGGCGCTCAGCCTCAGTGAGGCGACGGTGCGCTATCGGCTTACTCGGCTGTACCGCGTCCTTGGCGTGCGCGGACGAAAGGCAGCAGCGGAACGAGCCCGCGAGCTGGGCCTCGGTGATCTCGTGGGGTCCGGAGGCGGGCCAGCCGCTGTATAGGTCCGGGAGACCGCACCAGAACGTACCGATTCGCACTTTTCTAGCGGACTTGAGTATCGAGTGAGCCGTAGGATCGTCGTCCGGCACCATCGATTCCCGATGGAGATTCGCAACTCGGGGGAAGTCGACGCTCGCGGGTATTCCGCCCGCCCCGCTGCCCGCTCGTGGTCAGCCCGTCGGCGCGACGACCGCCTTGCTAACCGGAATCGGATAGTAGGAGGATCGTGCCCGTGATTCGGAAATCAGGTATTGCCTTGGCCGTCCTGACGGCTCTCGTCGTCTTGGTCGGTGGCGCCTTTGGGGCCGTCAACCCCAAGGGCGGGCTCCCGACGGCGACCTTCAGTGGAGCCACTGTCACCGTGCAGGGCGGGGACTTCAGCGGGTTGGGGAATATTCCCGCGTTCGCCACGCTCACGGTCAATGGAATCGCGACGTACTTCTGCGAGAACCCGCAGGGTCACCAGGCACCGGGTCAGAACCCGGTGGATGCGCAGACGGGGGTTTCGGATCCCACCCCGCTGACGACGAGTAAGAACGGCCGATCCACGATCCCGCCGCTCAGCGAGAGCGTGTCGGCTCCGACCACCCCTACAGCGCAACAGGTTGGGTGTGGAGGAAAGGGCAGCACGCAGTGGAGCGTCGTTCTCGATGAGCTGATCGCCACGTCCGCCAACGTCACGATCACTCACGATGGAGATGTCATCTTCTGCCGCAACTACGTGCTCGGCGGATCGTCGACGGGCACCGCCTGCTAAGGTCGAGGTGAGCCCTCGATAAGAGGCTCAGTCCGCGAAACAGGGGCACCAACCGGTGCCCCTTGTTTCCATACCCGCGTATCCCGGACGCCTCGACTGCACCAAACCGCTCTTATTCGCACTTTTCTAGCGGACGACGAGCGTGGCGCGAGCCTAGATTCTTCCTCCATTTCGCGTGCATGGGCACGCGCGGAATCGGCCAGTAGGGAAGGTCGAAACGCACCAGCCAGGCTTCTCGGCTGCCCAGCCAGCGGCGATGGCAGATTGCGGCCAAGCCCTATCGCGGCCTCGTACGGAGGATCGTGTTCATGTTGCGCAAGAGTGGAATTGGCATCGCGGTAGTTCTTGGGCTGGTGCTGACGGTCGCGGCGGTTACGGCCACCTCGAACGCGCACTTTGTCGGGACGCCGCAGCTCACGGTATCGGGGAACACCGTCACCGCCAGCGGCAAGGTGGCTGGGCTCGGCCAGGTGAACGAGATCCATGTCAGCGTCACAGGCGATGCCGCATGCATCAACCCGGGCAGCAAGAAGCCCCAGGCGGCCAACAAGGAGAGCTTCGCCGCGGGCGGCAACTTCCCGGTCCAGAACGGCAAGGCCCTCTTCAGCGTCCGGCTGACGGCGACCTTCCAACCGAACTGCACGCCGCCAATGAGCGTGCAGTGGTCGAACCTGGTCATCACGGTGACCGCAGTGCCTGACGACGGGACCTTCCTGCAGTTCCCCTGATCGACCGGTGCCCAACGGCCGATGACGAGGAGGGTGGCATCGCCGCCCTCCTCGTTTCACGCCTAGCGGCGGACGGTCGTCTCCTGGCCGTCAGGCGTGTCGCGCACCTCCACTCCCAAGGCGGCCAGGTTGTCGCGGAGCTGGTCGGACGTGGCGAAGTCACGGGCCGCGCGCGCGGAGGCGCGCTCGGCGAGCATTGCGGCGGCTCCTTCCGGCAGCTCGGTGATCTCCTCCTCGGCGGGAGCGTCAAGGCTCAGTCCCAGCACCCGGTCGAAGTCGAGCAGCAGGGCGCGCCGCTGGGCGGCGCCGAGGTCATCGGCACCTGCCACGGCATGGGCGATTGCCAGCGCGGCGGGGATGCCCAGGTCCTCGCTGATGGCATCGGTGAACCGCGCCCGGTAGCCCGCCATCGGCTCAGCCGAGAGGTCGACCGCGGATGCATCGGCTTTATCGGCCTCAGCGGCAGCCCGTCGCAGGCGCCGCAGCCCGGAGGTTGCGGCAGACATGGCGTCGTGGGTGAAGTCCAGCTTGGACCGATAGTGGGCGGTCAGCGCCAGGTACCGGAAGGCGAGTGGCTCGAATCCGAAGTCGGGCAGCTCGTTGACTCGGATGACGTTTCCCGCCGACTTGGCCATCTTGGCATCGGCCAGGGTCAGGAACTCGCCGTGCATCCAGACGTTCACGACGGGATGCCCGGTCACGCCTTCCGACTGCGCGATCTCGTCCTCGTGGTGCGGGAACTTCAGGTCGATGCCGCCGGTGTGGATGTCGAACCGATCGCCAAGGAACTTCATCGACATCGCCGAGCACTCGATGTGCCAGCCGGGAAAGCCGTCGCCCCAGGGTGACGGCCACTTCATGAGCCGGCCAGGCTCGGCCGCCTTCCACAGGGCGAAGTCCTCCGGATCGCGCTTGTCGGTCTCGACGTCGACGCGGTGCCCGGCCCGCATCTGGTCCAGCCTCTGCCCGGACAGCTGGCCGTAGCCCGGGAACTCGCTGACGTCGTAGTAGACGTTGCCGTCGACCTCGTAGGCAAGGCCGCGCTCCAGGAGCGTCGAGGTCATCTCGAGCATCTCCGGGATGTGGTCGGTGGCCTTGGGCATCACGTCGGCGAGCGGCATGTTCAGCAGTCGCTCGTCCTCCAGCCATGCCTCGGTGTAGAACTCGGCGATCTCGGCCGGAGGCTTCCGCTCCGCCTCGGCCGCCTCGAGCATGCGGTCCTCGCCGGTCTCGCGCATGTGGCCGACATCGGTGATGTTCTTGACGTACAGCACCTCGTAGCCGAGGTATTGCAGCGTGCGGCGCAGCAGGTCGCCGAACAGGTATGTCCGCAGGTTGCCGATGTGCGCGTAGCGGTAGACCGTGCTGCCGCAGGTGTAGATGGTCACGCGCCCGGGCGCGATCGGCTCGAGCGGTTCGACCTTGCGGGTCAGCGAGTTGTAGAGGCGCAGGGTGGGGAGCATGGAGCGCGAATTGTACCGATGCCGGCTGGCCTACTCCTCGCTGGCGGCTTCCGCGCGGAGCTCGCGCAATGCCTGCTGGTCGATGCGGCCGAAGCGCGGCAGGTCGCCGATGCTGGTAGAGCGCGCCAGGCGCTCCTGCATCTTGCCCAGGACCAGCGGTCCGAACTGCGGTATCGCCATGAGCTGCTTCAGCGTCTCCGCCGGGACCTGGAGCAGCTCTGCCTTCTCGGTGGCCACCACGTCCGCGGTCCGCAGGCTGCCAGTCAACGCCGCGATCTCGCCGAAGACATCGCCAGGCCCCATCGACGAGAGCGACTGGTAGCTGCCTTCTCCACCCGTCCGCCCTGCCACCAACCGGCCTTCCAGGACGAAGTAGGCGCTGTCGCCCGGCTCGCCGGTGCGGGTGATGACGGTGCCGGGGTCCGCGTCGACCACGCGGCCGGTCCGGATGAGCGCGTCGCGGTCCCGCTGCGGCATGCCCGCCAGCGCAGGGATGTAGCGGCCCAGCGCCTGGACATCGTCGACCGTGGCCGGACGCCCGGCGCCGGCCTTCGGGGCCGCGGCCGCGCCGCGCAGCAGCGCCAGCGAGCGGCGCCACTCGGCTGCCGGCTGGCCGATGCCCGGCAACAGTGCGCCGATTAGCGACACGGTGATGAGCACGCCGGAGCTGACCGCGAACATGACCCGCACGTCGATGACATCGGCGAATCCGGCCAGGCCCATTCCCAGCAGGTAGAAGACGTCGCGCAGGACGTAGCCGGTGCTGAAGACCCGGCCGCGCATCTCGCGTGGCGTGTTGCGCTGGTTGATGAGGCGGCCGGCTACGTATGACGGTGCATTGAGGACGCCGGAGATGCCGATGAGCCCGATGGCCAGCCAGATGTTGCTGGTGAGCGCGTAAGCCAGGCCGGCGAGGCCCATCCCCAGGAAGCTGAAGATGAGCCAGCTCCCCTCGCGCAGCCGCTCTGCATAGCGGGCCATCAGCAGGCTGCCCACCACGAAGCCGACCGAGGTGATGCCTTCCTGCAGCCCGTACTCGAATTCGGTGGCGTTCAGCACGTCCAGCGCGAATGGCAGGAGCAGGACGTTCTGTAGCCCGAAGGTGACCATCACCGGGATCCGGATCAGGTTCATCGAGCGCAGGATCGGTGTCGCCAGGATGAACTTCGCTCCGAACGCCAGGTTACGGACGACGTCGCCGACCGTCGTCGTCTCCTCGACCACGAACTTCGGGATGCGCACCAGCGCGATCAGCACCGCAGCGAAGAGGAACGTGCCCGCGTCGATGAAGAAGACGAGCTCGACCGAATACTGCGCCAGCAGCCCGGCCAGCGCGAAGCCGACAGCTGTCGAGCCGAACTGCGCGATCGCCATGAGCGAGTTCGCGGCAGCGAGCTCCTCGTCGCTGGCCACCTCGGGAAGGACGGCATCGTTGGCCGGGTCGAAAAACTGACGGACCGATGACGAGAGCAGCACGATCACGTACAGCCAGAAGACCGAGTCACCCTCGGTGATCAGGAAGGGGATCGATGCCACCAGCGCTGCCTGGAGGACGACCGTCACGATCATGATCGTCTTGCGGTCGTATCGGTCCACGAACACGCCGGCGATCAGGCCAAAGATCAGGGTCGGCGCCGCCGACACCATGAGCATGATGCCGACGTTCAGCACCGAATCCGTCTCGCGGAAGACGATGATTCCGGCGGCCAGCGAGGTGAGCGCGTCGCCGATGGTCGAGACCAGCTGCGCCGTCCACAGGTAGACGAAGCCGCGCTTGCGGAAGACGGCGAACGGCCCCGGCGGCGCGGGCGCGGGCGCGGGCTGAGCGGGCTCGTTCGCGGCGGTCACGGTGCCTCCGTTGGGTGATACCGTCGGTTGCGGACTGCCGGCGCTGCGCAGCGGGCACGCGGCCGGCACATTGTGCCATCCGGCCATCTACCATCGCCGCATGCCGTTGCGCGATGCGAGCGAGGGTCTGCCGCTGACGCTGGGGGAGGAGCCGGCCTTCTGCCCCGCCTGCGGTCGCCCCGTAGCTGAGCGTGTGCTTGAGGAGGACCACCGACCGCGCCTGGTCTGCCCGGAGGGTCACGTCACCTGGCGCAACCCGCGGCTGGTGGTCGGCACGCTGCCGGTGCGCGATGGACGTGTCTTCCTGGCACGTCGCGCCATTGAACCGGGCGCCGGGCTATGGACCTATCCCGGCGGATTCCTGGAGCTCGGAGAGGCAGCGCAGGAGGGAGCCCGCCGCGAGACGGAAGAGGAGACGCAGCTGCGGGTCGAGGTCGGCCGGCTGATCGGCGCCTACTCGCGGCCGCATGCTGGGGTGGTGACGCTGGTGTACGAGGCGACCGTGGTCGGCGGCGAGCCGCTGCCCGGCGCGGAGACCACCGAGGTGCGCGGCTTCTTACCGGATGAGATTCCCTGGCCGGAGCTCGCCTTCACGACCACCGAGTCCGCGCTGCGTGACTGGGTGGCATCACTGCCGGGCCGCGGTCCGCGATTCGAGCCGGAGCTGTACGTCGAGGGAGATCCTCCCATCAGCTGATTTCGCGCGGTTCGCTGGTCGCCCGCGCTACGCCGCGACCCTTCTGCGCGGTGTTGGTAATAGTCTGGTGAGCTTGGAAGTCCGATGAACGAAGGGCCGATTCCCGTCTCCTGCGAGCGCTGTGGCCGCCGAGTTGAGCTCCAGCCGCCTGCGCCCGGCGACCGCGACCTGGGCCTGGACAGGATCAAGGCCGCGTTCCGTTACTGCTCAGGCTGTCAGCTCTTCATCGGTCGCACATGCTGCTGGCAGCCCGAGGCGATCGCGTGCACCGTCGATGCGCCCCGTTTCGCAGTGAGCGTGGACCGGCTGCCCGCGCAGGGCCCCAATCACTCCGCGCGCGACGCCACTGCTCGCAGCGCGCTCGAAGGGATGGCTGCGTCCCTCGAGGAGCTGGAACGGATCGAAGTGCCCGTGGGAGATCCTCGCGGCTCGGACACCGACCGTGGGCTGGCCAAGCGGGCCTGGGTTGATGCCTGGGGCGAGATCGCCTCGCTCGTCGCCCGCATCGAGACGAGTCGTGACGCCGCGGCGAAGTCCCTGTGGCGCCCTTTGATCAGCCCGGAGGGGCCTCGCGCCGAAGGGCTGGACAGCGAGCTGCAGGGTCTGGAAGATCGATATCGCCGCACCCGAGTTGCTGCCGAAGCGCGACTCCGCGCTGCAGCCGAGCCGTTGGCGCGCTCGCGCCGTCGGAGAACGCATGCGCCACGGTGGCGCGCCGGCTCGTCGCTCGTGCTTGGCGCGCTTGCGTCGGTGGCGGTGCTGTCTTTCTCAACTGCGTCGTTGCTCCAGCTTGGCATCATCGACCCGTTTGCGGATGGGCGCAGCGCGTCCGCCACTCAGCCGGAGGAAGCCGTGCTCGGTGGTGCGCCGAGTGGCCTGATCGCCGCCCTCGATATCGACACCCTGCGGCTCGGCAGGTTGGACGAGTCGGAGAGCATCGCCTCGGTGGCGGGGGACATACAGGTGGTTGAAGCGCCGTCGCCATTCGATCGGGGCATTCGTTTCGGTGGCGACGGATCGCACACCTTCTGCGCGCACTCCACGGCATCCGATGACGGCACCATCCGGTTCGACGCGGACCTGCTCACCCAATCGGCGCTGGTCGCAGCCCGCCTGAAGCTCACGGTGGCGCCAGCGGAGGCTGCTGCCACGATCGTCAGCGTGCCGCTGCGCCCGCTCGGCAACCTGCAGTCCGGAGCCTGGCATCGGCTACACGCCGCGTGGGAGCCGCGACAGCCCGCAGCGGTGACCTTCAGTGGGACCTCGGGCCAGGTGCGAAGGTTGACCGTGCCATTGGCGCGGGATGACCGCGCCGTGCCCGGAACGGTCTGTATCGCGGTGTCCGGCATGGGCACGCATGCCCAGCTGCTGATCGCCAACCTGCGGGTTCGTCGCTGACCGCGGCGCCGAGGTCGCGGGGAAGCAACGCGGGCTATGGCACCAGGATTGGGCGGCGCAGCAGATCGCCGCGAGTAGGCACGGCGGCCCCGAGCATGACGCCGTAGAGAAGGGCGGCCGCGAGCAGAACCAAGTTGGTCGTCGCACCATGCTCGGTCAGCCGGCCGAGGACCAGCCAGGCAAGGACCGCAAAGCATGGCCCGGCGATCGCGAGGGTGGCGCGAACGGTGAAGTAGCGGGCGAAGAAGTAGGCGAAAGTCATGCCGACGCCGCCCGACGCGAGCTGCGCGATGGCGATGCCCAACGCCAGCTCCGTGTGCCCGCGTCCGCCGCCGAGCAGCTCAAGCGGCAGCAGCGGCCGCCAGCTCACCAGCAGGCCGCCGACCATGGCGGTGGCAGCCCACACCCAGCCCGCAGCGAGGCCTGTCACCAGGCCGCGGTAGGCCAGGCGCAGGCCGTTGATCTCGGTCACGCCTTGATCCTAGGATCGCCGGCGCCGAATCCTCAGCGGACCGATGGTCCGGGGCTTGCCCGTACGGGCGACTACTCGTAGCGGCGGAAGACGGCGACGGCGTTCTGCCCGCCGAACCCGAAGCCGTTGACGATGGCCACGCCAACCGGGGCCTGCCGGGCGGTGTTCGGAACATAGTCCAGGTCGCAGGCAGGGTCCGCGTTCTCGTAGTTGATGGTTGGCGGAATCGTCCCGTCACGGATGGAGAGCACCGCGGCCAGCGCGCTCATCGCCCCGGCCGCACCCAGGGTGTGGCCGATCATGCTCTTGTTGCTGCTCACCGCCAGCTTGTCGGCGTGCGCGCCGAAGGCCAGGCGGATCGCCTTCGTCTCGGTCGCGTCGTTGAGCGGCGTGCTGGTGCCGTGCGCCACCACGTAGTCAACCTGTTCCACCGCGAGGTCGGCATCGCGGAGCGCACGCGTCATGGCGCGGGCGGCGCCGTCGCCCGACGGGTCCGGCGCGCTGATGTGGAAGGCGTCGCCCGTCAGTGCGCCGCCGGCCACCTCGGCAATGATCGGCGCTCCTCGTCGCTCGGCATGCTCAGCCGCCTCCACCACCAGCACCGCCGCCGCCTCGCCGAAGACGAAGCCGTCCCGCTCCGCGTCGAACGGTCGTGAAGCACGCTCCGGATCGTCGTTGCGCTTCGAGAGGGCGCCCATGTTGGCCAGCGCCGCGAAGGCGACCGGCAGGATGGCGCTCTCCGTGCCGCCGGTGATGACCACGTCGGCGTCACCGTGCTCGATCATGCGCTGCGCTTCGATGAAGGCCTGCACCCCGGATGCGCAGGCGGCCACGCTCGTCACCACGGGCCCGCGCAGCTTGTTCTGGATGCTGATCTGGCAGGCGGCCATGGAGGGGGAGAGCATCGGCACCATGAAGGGGCTGACGCGCTGCGGTCCCTGCTCCAGGTAGACGCGCTCGCCTGCGGTCACATCGCCGATGCCGCCGCCACCGGTGTTGACGACCACGGCGATGTCGTCGCGGTTCGCGTCGCTGATCTCCAGACCCGAGCTTTCGATCGCCTGCGCGGCGGCCGCCACCGCGATCTGGCTGAATCGGCTCATCCGGCGCGCCTGCTTGAAGTCCATGAAGTCGCGCGGATCGAAGCCCTTGATCTCGGCCGCGATCTGGACCTCTTCGTTCGCCGGGTCGTAGGTCGTGATGCGCGCCACGCCACTCACCCCGGTGGTCAGGTTCGACCAGAAGGTCGGCACGTCATTGCCAATCGGCGAGATGGCGCCCATGCCCGTCACCACGGCTCGCCGCCCGGCATCCCGGCTCACGTCACGCCTCGTAGCGTCGGACGATGACGGTGCTGTTGTGGCCGCCCAGGCCCATCGAATTGGAGAGCGCGACGCGGACGTCGGCCGAGCGAGCCTCGTTCGGCACGTAGTCGAGCGTCAGCTCCGGATCGGGATGGCGCAGGTTGATGGTGGGTGGGATACAGCCGGTCTGGATCGCCTTCACGCACGTGTACACCTCAAAGGCACCGGCAGCGCCCATCATGTGCCCGGTCATGCTCTTGGTGGAGCTGATGGCGAGCCCGTTGCGGGCGTGCGCACCAAAGACCTCCTCGATGGCGATCGATTCGTATCGGTCGTTCAGGGGTGTGCTGGTGCCATGCGCATTGATGTAGTCAACTTCCTCCGGACCGATGCCGGCGCGCGCCAGCGCCTGGCGCATGGCGCGCTGGTTGCCCTCGCCACGATCGGCCGGGGCCACCATGTGGAACGCGTCCGCGGCGGAGCCGTAGCCGATCACCTCGGCGATCGGGGTGGCCCCACGGTCCAGCGCGTGCTGCAGCTCCTCAAGTACCAGGACGCTCGACCCCTCGGAGACCACGAAGCCGTTGCGGGTTGCGTCGAAGGGGCGGCTGGCGATGGCAGGGTTGTACTCGCCGGTGTCGGGGTCGATGGGTGATCCGAGGGCCTTCATCTGGCTGAAGCCGGCCAACGCGATCGGCACGACCACCGCCTCGGTGCCGGCGCCGAGCATCAGGTCGGCCTGCCCGCGCACGATCGCCTCCATCGCCTCGCCGATGGCGTGGCCGCCGGTCGCGCAGGCGCTGACGATCGCCAGGTTGTGGCCACGCAGCCCGTACTGGATCGCGACCATCCCCGACGCGGCGTCCGGGATCATGTTCGACAGCAGGAACGGCGAGACACGATCGATGCCTCGCTCCAGCAGGGTCTTGACGCCGTCGCTGACCATGCCGATGCCGCCGATGCCGGTGCCCATCACGACGCCAAAGCGATCCGGATCGGCCTGGGTGGGGTCGAGCCTGTCGTCCGCGCCCATCAACCCGGCGGCGCGCAGCGCCTCACCGGTGGCGGCGACGGCCAGGTGCGTGTTGCGATCGTGACGGCGCGCGTCCTTGCCATCCATGTACTGGGTGGCGTCGAAGTCCTTCACCTCGCCCGCGATGTGGATGTCGTAGTCGGTCGCGTCGAAGAGGGTGATGTCGCCGATGCCGGAGCGGCCCGCGACGAGTGCATCCCACGAGGCATCGGCTCCAATGCCGACGGGTGAGACCACGCCGAGGCCGGTGACGACCGCGCGCCGCCCGGTCACGTCGGAAGCCAGATGCCGTCCGCCCCGGGAGCGTCGATTGCGTGGGCGGTGGCGCCAGGTGCGATGCGCCGAATCAGGCCGGTCAACACGCGACCCGGTCCCACCTCGACGAAGTCGGTCACCCCATCGGCCGCCATGCGCCGGACCGTCTCGGTCCACTGCACGCCGTGCACCAGGTGCTCGGTGAGCTCCCGTCGCAGGCCGTCCGCCGTCTGGATCATGCTGGCGTGGACGTTGCCGAGCATCGGCACCTTCGGATCGCGGAATGGCACCTTGGCCAGGATGCGGCCGAACTCGTCGCGCGCGCGGCGCATCAGCGGGGAGTGGCTTGCCACGCTCACGGTGAGCCTGGCCGCCTTGCGGGCGCCGACCGTCTTGCTCATTTCGAGCGCGAAGACGAGCGCGGGGATGACGCCGGAGAGCACGATCTGGCCGGGCGCGTTGCGATTGGCAACCGAGATCTCGCCGTGCTCCCGCGCCTGGTCGACGATCTCGTGAACCTGCTCGTCTGACAGGCCGATGACGGCGCCCATGCCGCCGTCGATGCCGCGCTCCTGCATGATCCGGCCGCGCTCCCGCACCAGCTGGATCGCCATCTCGAAGTCGAGCGCGTCCGCCGCCACGGCGGCAGCGTATTGACCCGCCGAGTGGCCCGCGAGCGATTGCGGGCGGAGCTCGACGCCGGCCTCGGCCGCTTCGGCGCGAAGGGCCTCGAGCCAGGCGATGCTGGTGGCCAGGATCGCCGGCTGAGCGTTGACCGTGAGGTCCAGCTCATCGGCCGGCCCCTCCGCGATCAGCTTGCTCAGCGGGAAGCCGAGCGCTTCATCGGCCCGGGCCATGATCGCGGCGGCCGCGGGCGCGCGCTCGAGGAGCGCGGTGCCCATGCCCACGTACTGCGAACCCTGCCCCGGGAAGACAAACGCGTGGACGCGGGGCGGGGAGTCGCCGTTGGTGGGCTCGGAATCGTCGCTCATCAGCTCATCTTCAGGACGGTTGGAAGTCACCCCGAGTATAGCCTGAGCACGAATCGGGCCTTCTCGGAGGCTTGGAACCCTTATCAGACGTCGCAGAAGCTACCGGGGATCGGCTCGACCTCGAACGTCGGTGGATCGGCGCGATTGTCGACCCGCGCCAATCGGTGCCAGGCTGGGTAGAAGTGGGTTTCGACCGTCACCTCCAGCGCGTGCGGATGCTCGGCGTACGACCCGTTACCGGGACCGGCGCGGTACTCCTCCTGGGCGTCCTCCAGCCATTCGCGGTCCCACGTGCACGACTGGGCGATCTGCTCCGCCGTCCAGCCTTCGGTGTCCGGCGCCTCCTCTGCCACCAGGGGAATGTCGCAATGGGCGGCCGCCCACAGCCCGATAGTCTCCACGGACTCGTCCGGGTAGCGGCTGACGATCGCGGCATCGCCGCTGGACTTGAGCTGCTCGGCGGCGCCCGCCGCTGAGATGGCCAGCGCGTCCTCAACCGCCGGTCGGATCTCGACGGGGGCGACCTGCGCCAGCGCCGAGACGTGTGAGACGAACACGTGCCGTTCTAGCAGCGCTCCCGTTGCCCAGAGGGTGTTGCCCACCACTGGGCGCCAGGTGGCGCAAGCGGCCGCGACCTCGTCGAGCCCGGTAACGTCCGGCACCCGCAGCTCTTCCATTGCCGCAACGAGCATGTCCATCGTCGCGTCGACGGATGCCTCCCAGCCTGATGGATATGGCGGGTCGCCGAGCAGCATCGTCCGAACCTGCTCGAGGTCCAGGCTTGGCGCCGCGACCGGGGTGCCGCTCCCGGAGTCAACAAGGCCGCTCCCGGAGTCGGCAAGGCCGCTCCCAGAGTCGCCGGGGCCGGCCCGGCAGCCCGTCGCCAGCAGCGCAATGCCGACGATCAGGGCCGCGACGGACGTCCGTGAGGTTCGCATCGAGTCAGACCGCTTCGGTGTAGCGCCGTACGACCTCGTACAGCACCGGAAGGCCGAAGCGGAGCGCACTGACGGGTACGCGCTCATCGTTGGCGTGGAAGAGCGAGAGGAAAGGGACATCCGCATCGAGGCGGAGCGGCACGAAGCCATAGGTCGGGATGCCCAGAAGGCCCATCGCCTTCGCGTCGGTCCCGAGCGTGATCATCATCGGCAGCGGTGTGGCCTCCGGGTCCGCGCGCAGCAGCTCCTCCTGCATCAGGCGCACGAGCTCGCTGTCCGCATCCGCCTCCGCCGGGGGCATGGTATGGACCGATTCGACCACGACGTCATCTCCGGCGATCTGCTGCAGCTCTGCCAGCAGGGCAGCCTGGTCGGTGCCGGGCAGGGTGCGCACGTCCACCTCCGCCTCTCCCGCGCCAGGGACCACGTTCACCTTCTTGCCGACGTGGATCACGTTGGGCGTCACCGTGTCGCGGAGCATCGCGTCGAGCGAGCGCCGGAGCACCGGATCGTCGACCGCCGCCGCCAGGCGGGCCTGTGCCTCGGTCTCCTGCCCCGCGGCGGCGAGGTCGGCCACCTCGCCCAGGCCGAGCCCCTCGAAGAAGCCGTGGACCACCGGGATCAGCTTCGGCGGTCGCGGTCCGGCGGCCAGCCGATCCACGGCGCGAGCCAGCTTGATGGCGGCGTTGTCGGGTGAGGGCATCGAGCCGTGGCTGGGCGTGCCGGTGGCGGTGACGCGCGTCCAGATGATGCCCTTCTCGGCGACCTGGATGGCGTAGACCCGCTGCCCGCCGATGGTCATCGAGTAACCGCCGACCTCATTGAGGGCAGCGGCCGCCACGCGGCCACCGGCATCGGCGAACAGGTCCGGCCGTTCGCGGACCCAGTGGAGCGCGCCGAAGGTGCCGCCCGCCTCCTCGTCGGCTACGGCGGCGAAGATGATCTCGCGCCGCAGCGCCGCACCGGATTGGCGCAGTGCCACCATCACCGACAGCTCCATGGCGACCATCTGCTTCATGTCGACTGCGCCGCGGCCCCACACCACGCCGTCGACGAGGTCCGCACCGAATGGGTCTCGCGACCACGACTCGGCATCGACCGGTACCACGTCCAGGTGCGAGAGCAGGATCAGCGGCGGCTCGGTGTTCGGGACAGTGGCGGGGAGTCGTGCGAAGCAAGAGCCACGACCCGAGAGCTCCAGCACCTCCGCCGGGATGCCCGCCGCGTTCAGCACGTCCGCGCAGTAGGTCGCGGCCGCCGTCTCGCCGCCCGTCGAGTCGCGTCCCGCAGCGCCGCGGGGGTCGCCGGGCGGGTTGACCGACGGGATACGGATCAGCGCGCGGAGGTGCTCCACGCAGGCATCGACGGCGTCATCGATCGCGAAGCTCACCTGCGTACCGTAGCGCAGCGCAGGTGCGATATCGGCGGGAAGGAGCCCGATATGGTTCCAGGTGTCGGGCTTCGCACCGCCCGCGCCCCTCACCGCTGGAGTGGGATGGCCGCGACCGCGGAGCCGATGCACCTCCCCTGCTCGAGCCCTCGCTCGATTGCGGATCGGAAATGGATGCCGCCGTACAGGCGAGAGATGGCGGCCTCCTGTGCGAACTCCGCGAACGAGCCGAATGAGCGTGGCGCGAGGCCGCGCGCGTCGTGCGTATGGTCGGTGAACGCGGTCTCACCGAGGGTCGCCTTCATGACCTCCGCCGCTGCGGCCGACTGGACCGAGTGGCCGGAGGTGTATTCCGGGAATGGAGGAGTGGTGAGTGGCAGGGCATCCCAGGTCGGGTCGATGTGGCTGCGGATGAAGCTGATCGGCCGCAACAGGTTGTGGATGTACTTGACGCGCCAGCAGGCGATGAAGGCGTCGCAGACAGCGATGCCGAGGCGAGCATAGGCGACCGCCGCGTCCGCGAGCGATCGGTCCTGGGTGCGCAGCACCTGGCCGAGGATCGAGACCGAGTGGCCCGGCGGGGTAGCGGTCAGCCCTGGATCGTCGGACCAGAAGAGGGCGATGTCGCGCTGCGCCGAGGTCAGGCCGTTCACCGTCTCGTACACCTCGAGCGCCTCCGCCAAGAACGCGCTGTCGGCCTGCGTGGAGAAGGGCGGCGGAGGCCCGGGGTTGCAAGTCAGGGCTGTGTCGAGCGCCATGGCGCGGTTCGAGCCCCATCTCGGCTGCATCGCGCGTTGGAAACCGGGCGGCGTCGGGACCCAGAGGCCCTCGCCGACGGGAGGGACGTAGTCAGCGGGGAAGTTGCGGAGGTATCCCTCGTGGCCACCATCGCTGCGCGACCACGCGTCGACGGCGCCTGCCGCCGCGCGCCCCGCTTCGACCGAGCGCCGCAAGATGCCAGGCGCCACGTTGCCGGCCATCTGCGCCTCGAGCTGGTCGATCTCGGCGCGGAGCGCCTCGGGCGCAGTCGGGAAGAGGTTGCGCGTCATGGACGCCAGGGTGGCGTTGGCGACTGAGGGCCAGTGGTAGGTGCCAGCACTCCGCGGGATGGCGGGGAGGTCGTGCAGTGTCCCGGCCAGGCTCACGTAATCTGGCATGCCCGGAACCAGCGACTCGTACAGGCCGACGCCGAGGCAGCCGAACGCACGCGAGGCCACCGGCGGCGAGTAGCCGGGCGTGCGCATGACAAGACGCTGCACGAGGCCGAACCAGGCGGTCGGCACGGCTGCGTCGTACTGCATCGCCGAAAGCGGCCGCGCCGAAAGCGTGGCGCCGGCCAGCGATGGTGACGACAGCCAGCGTATCGGGGTGAAGAGGGCAGCACCCGCGACGGCGCTCGACAGCATCCGGCGGCGGGAGATCGGTTTATTCCATTTCGACGTCATCGGTCGTCTCCCTGTGATCGATGGGGGTGAACCGGTGGGCCCACCCCCATCGAAGTCTGTCTGATCAGCTGACGGGAGGGAAGATGGCCAGCCACCAGGACGCCGGAGTACCGACCGGCGTCGAGATCGACGCGGGCAGCAATGCCGGATCCAGGGCGCCGTGCGGCGCGACGGCCAGGTGGACATCGGCATCCGCCAGGTCGTAGCCCATCGCAAGGGCCTGTCCCAGGGTCTCGGCGTTCGGTCCGCCGAACGTGAAGGTGTCCCTGTTGACGAACCCCTGCAGGTTCAGGTTCGCGCCACCCTCGACGTGGCCGCCCGCGTTATAGGCGCCGGCAACAACGTCGGGATCGTTCATGAGATCCGCAGGTCCGCAGACGGGGCCGGCGCACTCCTCGGGGTTAAAGAAGATGAAGACCCACAGGCTGAAGACCTCGGGATGGCCCGCGACGCCGCTGCCGGTCGGTCCCGTCGGATAGCTGTAGCTGCCCGGCTCCGGGGTCGACATTCTCAGGCTGGCAGCCACACCGTTCGGGGTGCGAAGGATTGCCGCACCGCCTGCTGCGACGACGGGCCCGGCCAGGCCCTGCCCCACAACGTTAGCCGTCTCCCAGCTGCCCGCCGCGGAGGCGGTGGCGGCCGTGAGCACCAGGCTGATCGAGGCAATGAGGCTGGCGAGAATTCGCTTGCGCATAAGATCCTCCGAAAGAGCTGAGTGGTCTTGGATCGGTGGTCGCCGGGTACCCGCCGCGGATCATCGGCCTTGACGACTACGGAACCGATCCGGCCTGCCTCGCCGTAGTGCCCCCGGAGTGGACCGATGCGGAGCGCTACCCCTCGACGTGGGTCCCTTGCTGACGCAGAATTCCTCCGGTCTGGGATGAGACCGATCACGCGTCACACCGAAGTCAGCGCCGCCCTCGCTGCCTGGACGGCGGCGCCCGACCCCGTCGACGGGGACGGGCGCAACGCTGCGCCCTCGATCAGACCGATGCCATTCCGGTCCGCCGCGTTCGACGATGTCCACGGAGCCGTCGAGGCAGCGCTGCTGCTGATGGGAGCCATGCCGCACGGCGACAGCGGGGCTCCGATCGCCGTCGCCGTCGCCGTGGGCGAGGCGGAGGCTGCGCGGGCCGAAGCTGATGAGCTGGCATCGCACGCTCCGCCCAGCGCGATCCTGCTGACGCCGGCCGCCGTCGAAGCGATGGGCCATCGAATGCCGGACGGCATGGCGCTGAGGGCTGAGTCGGTGATGGCTGCGCATGGCGCAGTGACCGCCTTCTCTCTGCGAAGTGCAACCGAGATCGTCCCGCACGCGCTGCCACTCCCTGCCACGCGCCTCATCGGCCGCGGGAGGGAGCTCCGCGCGCTGCGCGACCTGCTGGCGGACCAGCGCCTCATCACCCTGGCTGGTCCGCCGGGCAGCGGCAAGACCCGGCTGGCGGTCGAGCTGGGCCGCATCGCGCTCGGAACATTCGCCGATGGTGCGTGGTTCGTCCCACTCGCGCCAATTCAGGAGGTGGCCCTGGTGGCCGACGGGGTGGCCCGAGCGCTGGACCTCTCGGAGAAGCCCGGCAGTCCCATGTCACAGGTGGTGGCGCAGCATCTCGCGCCGCGTCGGCTCCTCTTGATCATCGACAACTTCGAGCACCTGGTGGGCGGCGCCGCCGTCGTTGCGGAGTGGCTCGCGGCCGCACCCGGACTGCACGTGATCGCGACCAGCCGCGAGCCGCTGCACCTGTCGGGTGAGTGGGAATTCGAAGTGCCTCCGCTACGGGTCCCGGCTGACCCAGATGACCCGCGCGCCGCCGACGTTGAGGCGGTTCAGCTCTTCACCGAGCGCGCGCGCGCCGTCGACGCCTCATTCCAGACCGATGGGCCGACGCTGCGGGACGTCGCGCATATCTGCCGACGGCTGGATGGGCTGCCGCTGGCCGTCGAGCTCGCCGCCGCCCGTGCCAAGGCCCTTCCGGTGGCCTCCATTCTCAGTCGGTTGGAGAGCAGCATGGAGCTTCTCACCCGCGGCGCACGTGACATCCCGGAGCGCCATCACTCTCTCCGCGCGGCGGTGTCATGGAGCCACGACCTGCTGACGCGCGAAGAGCAGGCATTCTTCCGCCGACTCGCCGCTTTCCGCGGTGGGTGGTCCCTCGATGCGGCGGATGCAGTCACCGCCGCCGAAGAGCTCGGACAGACCGCCCTCGATCTCACCGCATCTCTGCTCGACAAGAGCCTCATCCGGCGGCATACGGACGCCCGGAAAGAGCCGCGCTACGAGATGCTGGAGGTGATCCGCGAGTTCGCTGACGAGCAGCTCAAGTTGGCGGGCGAGGATGAGGAAACCGTGCAGCGCCATGCGACGTGGTACCGGGATCTCGCTGAACGGGCGGCGCCGATGTTGACAGGGACTGACCGCGGGGAATGGCTCGACCAGCTGGAGCGCGAGCTGGACAACCTGCGGATCGCGCTGCGCCGGGCAGTCGACCACCAGCGCGTCGAGCTGGGCCTGCGGCTGGCCGCGGCGCTTTGGAGGTTCTGGCAGATCCGTGCCCACATGACTGAGGGCAGGCAAGTCCTGGCCGAGCTGCTGGAACTCGACGCGGAGGTGGATCCTGCCATCCGCGCGCGAGCGCTATCGGCCGCTGGGAGCCTGGCCTACTGGCAGAACGACGGCGTGCCGTGCACGCAGCTCTACGAGGCCGCGCTCGAGCTCCGACGCCAGGTCGGGGACCCCGCGGAAATCGCCAGTAGCCTGTACGACCTCGGGCACGCCGTGAGCTGTGTTGCGTCCGTGAAGGACCCCGCGCGCGGAAGGCTCCTGGAGCTGGAGGCGCTCGACCTCTACCGGTCCCTTGGCAGCCGAATGGGCGAGGCCTGGCTTGTCTGGGCGCTCGGCTGCAACGCCCACTTCGCCGGCGACAACCGGTCGGCGGTCAACGATCTCAGTCAGGCGATCGACATGTTCAGGGAGCTTGCGGACCCATTCGGACTGGCCTGGGCGCTCACCATGAATGGCCTGGCATCGATGCTGAGCGGGCAGAGGGAGAGCGCAACGAAGTGTCTCCGGGAGGCGCTCCCGATCTTCGCGGAGGTCGACGATGTGTCCGGAATCGACTCCGTGCTGGAGCATCTCGCTCGGCTCTCGGCCGCAGATGGTGATCCACGTCGCGCCGTGCGCCTGGCGG
>DASSCW010000190.1:0-3038 GCA_035697465.1 Candidatus Limnocylindria bacterium
AGCACGCTCGGGCAGGCCTACTCCATCCTGGAGCCCGGCACGGTCTTCGACCCGGAGGGGCCGGACCTGCGCGCGGTCAGCATCTCGGTGCCGGATGACCGGGCCGTGGCCGGGACGCTGGTGCCCGGCCAGTTCGTCGACCTGATCGTCACCATGGCGATCAACCCCGAAGTCGGGCAGACGGCCCAACAGGCGGAGCAGACGCAGGCCCAGTTCATCCCGGGTCCCTCCACCAAGGTGACATTGCAGTCACTCACCATCCTGGCCCGCAACGGCGGGCTCTACATCCTGCGGACGGACCTCGCTACGGCGGAGAAGATCACGGAGCTGACGGCCGCGGGCGGCCAGTTCACTTTCGTCCTTCGACCTGATGTGGACGAGCGGACGGCCGAGACCGATGGCTCGACCATCGACAGCCTCATCGACGAGTACGGCTTCCCCGTTCCGCAGCCGCCGGTCTTCGAAGAGGAGAGTGCCGACCGCTGATCCGAGCAGCGACACCGCGACGGCACCGATGACGCCGGCCCCCGTGGGCCGGCGTCATCACATCCCCGCCATCAGCTCCTGGTAGGCGGCCTCCACCTGGTGCCGGGTCTCGTCGATCGGCGCCGAACCGTCGATCACCACGTCCGCCGCTGCCACCTTCGCGTCCTGCGAAGACTGGTTGGCGAGCCGCGCGCGCGCCTCTTCCTCGGTCATGCCGCGGGATATGGCAACGCGGCGGACCGCATCGGCTTCGTCGCAGCGAACGACCCAGGTGCTATCGCAGCGATCGTGGAGGGGCGACTCGAGCAGCTTGATGGCCTCGATGCAGGCCGCATCCACACCGCCGGCCTCCAGCTCCGCCAGCCGCGCCCGCGTCTCGTTGCGGACCAGCGGATGCAGGATCGCCTCGAGGTCAGCCAGCGCCTCCGGGTCACTGAAGACGATCGCCGCCAGCTTGCCCGCCTCGATGGTGCCGAAGCGCGCCTCGATCCGCCGCCGCGCCTCAGCATCGTTGTTCCTGATCTGGCGAGCCACGGCGTCGAGATCGATCACCGCCACGTCCATATCGCGCAACCAGCCGGCGACGGTGCTCTTGCCGCAGCCGATGTTGCCGGTCAGCCCGATCACCTTCATTCCGCCGGCTCCGGCGCGCGCTGGCAGCGCGGGCAGAAGTGGCTGCTGCGCTGGCCGATGACCAGGCGCTGGATCGTGGTCCCGCAGCGCAGGCACGGCTCACCCGTGCGCTGGTAGACGGACAGTCGCTCGGCGTTGTCGCCAGGCTCGCCCGCTGCATCGACGTAGTCGCCGAAGCTGGTCCCGCGGTTGTCGATCCCCTGCCTCAGCACGGCGCGCACCGCGCGATGCAACCGCGCAATCTCCACCGCAGTAAGCGTGTCGGCGGCGCGCAGTGGGTGCAGGCGCGCCCGCCACAGGGCCTCGTCGGCGTAGATGTTCCCCACCCCGGCGACGAACGACTGGTCGAGCAGGAGCGTCTTGAGCCGCGCGCTGCGACCCTTCAGCCGCTGGGCCAACCGTGCCGCGCTGAAGGTCGACGAAAGCGGCTCAGGCCCGTGGCGCCCGAACACGTCCCCCACCCGATACGGCGCACGGGCGTCCGCCACGCGACGTGACCGGCGAGCGCGCCGTCGCGGTCGCAGGCCACCGCCTTCCCATAGCCCGATCCGACCGAACTTGCGCACGTCGCGGTAGCGCAGCTCCCGCCCATCGGCCAACCGGAAGACGACACGCGCGTACGGATCGTCCGGTGCGCCGCCCTCGGCCACGATCAACGCTCCCGTCATTCGCAGCGCCACCGTCATCACCCGACCGTCGGCGAGGTGGATGAGAACGCTCTTGGCGCGCCGCCCGACACGCCGGATCTCGGAGCCGCGCACCTCCGCCACGAACTGCTCGGCTGGCTGTGGGTGACGGATCGTGCGGTCCCAGCGCACCTCCGCGTCCGTGATCCGCGCGCCGACGACCTTGCGCTGCAGGTCGCGCGCGACCGTCTCGACCTCGGGAAGTTCAGGCACGGACGCCCGCGCTGATGAGGGTGGCCATCACGCGCTGAGCGGCTCGGCGATCGCCTCTTCCGCCTCCTCGCGAGCGACGTCCACCGCCGACTTCGGCACGCGACGCCAATCGCCATCGTCAGCGCGCAGGTATCGGTCCATGTTCTCCCAGTCGGTGCCGACCTTGAGCGCCACCTCGAGCGGCGGGTCGAGTGGCAGGGCGGCCTCCATCACCTCGGTCGCCAGGGCGGCCAGGGTGGGCAGCTCCTCTTCATCGGTCTCGAAGACGAGCTCGTCGTGCACCTGCAGCAGCATCCGCGACCGTAGGCCGCGCTCGCGCATGGCCGCGTCCATGCGGACCATGGCGATCTTCATGCCGTCGGCGGCCGTGCCCTGGATCGGCATGTTGATGGCCATCCGCTCGCCGGCGGAGCGCAGCGCGCCATTGCGGGCGGTGAGCTCGGGGAGGTAACGGCGACGGCCCAGCAGGGTGGTAACGAACCCCTGGTCGCGGGCCAGCATCCGGATCTCGACGGTGTAGCGCCGAATCCCCGGATAGGCGGTGAAGTAATCGGCGATGAAGCGCTGGGCCTCTTCGCGCGGGATCTTCAGCCGGTCGGCCAGGCCGAAGTCGCTCAAGCCGTAGGCAATCCCGTAGTTGATCATCTTGGCGATGCTGCGGATGTGCGGTGTCACGTCGTCCGCCTTCACGCCGAGCACGCGGGCCGCGGCCGCCAGGTGGATGTCGGAATGCGCGGCGAAGTCCGCTTTCAGCCCGGGGTCGCCGGAGACATGGGCAAGGATCCTGAGCTCCTGCTGCGAATAGTCGGCGCCCAGCAGCAGCTTCCCGGGCGGTGCCACGAACGCTCGCCGAATCCGCCGCCCCAGGGCCGAACGAATCGGGATGTTCTGGAGGTTCGGGTCGACGCTGGACAGGCGTCCGGTGGCGGCCACCGCCTGCTGGTAGGTGGTGTGCAGCCGGCCGTCGCTGCCGACCAGGCTCGGCAGCGCATCCACATACGTGCCTTTCATCTTCGAGAT
>DASSCW010000191.1:0-10202 GCA_035697465.1 Candidatus Limnocylindria bacterium
CCCGCGCGGCAGGTCGCAGGTCGGCATCGATGGCCGCCCGCAATCCGCGCATCGCATGATGCAGACGGGATCTGACCGTCCCGGGCGGGACGCCGAGCGCGTCGGCGACCCCCTCGAGCGGCATGTCGACGTAGTGGTGCAGGACCACCACCGTTCGATGGTCGAAGGAGAGGCGCCGGAAGCCGCGCTCCAGCTGGTCGCGATCAACGACCGAGCTGGTGTCATCCGCCGCGACCGGCTCATCGACCGGCAGCAGGCGAATGTTCGGCGCCCAGCGGCGGGTCCGGCGAGCCTCGGCGTAGCAGGCGCGCACGAGGAGCCGGTACGACCAGGCCTCGAAGCGGGCCGGGTCGCGGAGCTGCGGCAGGTCTCGCCAGATGCTCAGCAGCGCCTGCTGCGTCGCATCCTCGGCGAGCGCCAGATCGCGCAGGATTCTGCGCGACACGGCAAGGAACCGATCGGCCATGGCAGCGGCGAGGCTCGTGAAGGCCTCCTTATCGCCGTGCTGTGCCCGCTTCACGAGTTCGGTATCCATGCCTCTTCCGCATCCTGCGCCGAAAGGACTCGGCGCATTCATGAGGTATGGGCGCCGGGGAGGGCAGGACCATCAAAGAACACGCGAAGGGCAGCAATGCGCCCGGAGTGGCTCCGCAGCAACCGTGCCGCCGCCTCGACTATCCGGCCTACGTGATCCGGCGTTTCCGCCTACGTGATCCGGCTTGCATCATCGTGGTGACTGCGCAGTGCGCAGCGCCTCTCCGGGCGCACGTGAATGATACGACCACGACGCAAGCGCGCCTACGCAGCGGCCTCGAGCAGGAAGAGCGTGCGCATGCTGTCTTCGACCGGTACCTCGTCGAGGATGCGGAAGGTGCGGCCGAACGCCTCGCGAAAGCCTTCGATCGTGTAGCCGGGAAAGACGTCCTTGCGGGCCGCCAGCAGGTGGTCCGTCATCGGGTCGCCCTTGGGCACGAATTCGACGATGGCGCGACGGCCAAGGCGGGCAAACAGGGATGCCACCCGGTCGAGCGGGACGTTGTTGCCAATCGCCAGGTGGTGGACCAGTGCCAGCGCCATGATCACGTCGGCGGGCCCGCGCTCGACCAGCGAACGGCGCTCCTCCAGCGCCCAGCCGAGCGACGGGCTCGGGTTGGAGAGATCCATCACCAACGGCAGCACGGACGCGCGTGCGTCAGACGAGAGGCTGCGCCAGTGGTGCTCGACGCTGCTCGCATCCTGGTCGAACGCGATGACCTGGCGCCCATCGCCGGCCGCGACCGTCGAGTAGGTGCCGACGTTCGCGCCGAGGTCCCATACCACGCCCGCCCCAGTGCCGGCCAGCATGCGCTCCACGATGGCTCGCTTCGATGCTGCCCCCGCCTCGCTGTAGCTCGTCTGGTGGCCGTACTGCACCCAATGGCCGCTCGGCTGCCAGCGAAGCCCTTCGATGGTGCGGCGCAGGCTGTCGAGGATCGCCTCCTGCCCCGTCGCGGACATCCGGCGCGGTTGTCGATGGTCGACCGACGGCCCGGCCGCCGCGCTGCGCCGCTGCGCTCCGGCATGCAGGTGAACGTGCGCCAGGAGACCCCCGCGGAGCCGCGTGCGCCAGGGCAGGAGCCCGGCAGCGAGGTCGATCGGGATGCCGTCGATGAAGTCGCGCAGCATCAGGCCGCAGCGTGGGTCGCGGTACGCAATCAGGGCCAGCGGCGCCAGGAAGTGCTCGCAGAACTGGCGATAGGCCGGCCAGGGCTCCGCCGCGTCCCCCTTCTCGAAGGAGAGGCTGTCGATCAGGATGGGGCGGCCGCCATCGAACTGCACGTTGTAGGCGCTGGCGTCCTTGAGGCGCATGCCCGCCGACAGCGCCCGTTGCTGCAGCTGAAGCGTCAGCAGCGCGGCTTCACGCAGCTGGCCGAAGCACCACTCGTACGGATAGGAGATCAGCGGCAGCTCGCGCGGTCGAATGACGGCTGACGCACCGGGGCTGATGGCCTGGCTGATGTCGACCGTCTCGTGCTCGACCATGAGCCGCTCGGCGATCAGCGCATCGGCCAATCCAGAGGCGGTGAACGCGTCCCAGTCGGCTGCCCCGACCTGGTTGACCTGGCGGTGAAGGACGCCGTCGCGTCGGTAGATCTGGCCGCTCGGGTCCCGAAAGGATGCGGGGTCGAGCGACGGCTCGGTCAGTGCTCTGACGGCTTGGAGCCGTCCGCATCAGGGGCGGCGTCCGGCTTGGGGTTCCCGCGAAGGCGCTGCACGGCGCCACCGATCGTGCGGCGGAAGAAGAACGGTATTGACAGGATGGCGGCCAGCAGTGCCTGCAACAGCAGGCTGCCGGACCCGGGGTCGATATAGGCGAGGATGCTCATGCGAGCCGATTAACCCGTAGCGTAGTGTGTTGCGGATGTTAACTGCATTGCGGTCACGTTCGCTGGACTGGAGCTCCGCGCCGCTGCATCCGCTGCTCGTCGCCGCGTACCCGGTGCTGTTCCTGTTCGCCGAGAACGCGGAGCAGCAAGTCACGCTGGCGCCGCTGTGGCTACCGCTGATGGTGTGCCTTGCGGGGGGCGTGGGAGCGACGCTGGTGCTGAGCCTGGCGCTGCGCGACTGGCAGCGCGGCGGGTTGCTTGCCTCGCTGCTGCTGACCCTTTTCTTCTCCTTCGGCCACGTCTGGAACTTGGTGGAGGGTGCGCTTGGCCAGCGCTGGTTGCTTGGCGCGATCTGGCTGGCCGTCGCGCTGGTGGGCGGCTTGGTCATCTGGCGAGGTGGGCGTTGGGTGGCGGCAACGGGCCGCTTCCTGAACGTTGCCGCCCTGTTGCTGGTCGCCTTCAACCTGGTTCGGGTGGCGAACTACGCATCTGTCGCCGCGGCGGCCGGCGAAACGGTCGCGCCGCCGGATGACGTGCAGCTCACCGCCCCCGATCAACCGCCAGACATCTACTACATCATCCTGGACCGCTACGCGAACGTGGAAACGCTTCGGGATCAGTACGACTTCGATAACGAGCCCTTCATGCGCGAGCTCGAGGAGCGTGGCTTCGCGGTGGCGCGCAACGCCTGGGCGAACTACTTCAAGACGGCGCTCTCGCTCTACAGCTCTCTCTCGATGAAGCACATCGATCCGGAGGAGCTTGGTGTCACGGATCCGCCGCACGACTTCAAGAGCATCTTTGCGGCGCTGCGCGACCACCTGGCAGTGCCGGTTGCCCTCAAGTCGATCGGCTACGACTACATCCACCTTGGCAGCTGGTGGGAGCCGACCGCCACCAACATCGACGCCGATATCTCCCTGCGCTTCGAGGAATCGAGCGAGTTCAGCGGCGCCCTCTTCTCGACCACACTGCTGTCGCTGTTCTCTCCGCCGGCCGAGACGGGCGGGGACGACGATGGGGAGACCATCACTCGTCGCGACCAGGCGCGTGGAATGACCCTCTTCGCCTTCGACCGCCTGGAGGAGAGTGCCGGGCGCGGGGGCCCGACCTTCGTTTTCGCGCACATCCTGTTGCCGCACCCGCCCTACATCTTCAATGCCGATGGGTCGGTGCTCGCCGCGGACGTAGCGAAGGGTCGTAACGACCGGGTGAACTACGTCGAGCATGTGCGCTTCGCGAACGCGCGGGTGCTGGAGGCAATCGACGCGCTGCTGCGCGGGTCAGGCTCCGATCCGATCATCATCCTGCAGGCCGACGAAGGCCCGTGGCCCCGCGCCTTCTCCCGTCAACAGGGGAAGTACCAGTGGCTGGATGCGCCGCCGGAGGACATTCAGCGCAAGTTCGGCATCCTCAACGCGATCCACCTGCCCGACGGAATTGACCCCGCCGATTTCGGATTCACCGATGGGACCAGTCCCGTCAACGAGTTCCGGATCGTTTTCAACGCGATCTTCGACGCCGACATGCCCCTGCTGCCGGACGTGACCTACCTCTCACCGGACTACGCGCGGATGTACGACTTCGTCCCTTATCCGCACGACTAGAGGTCCGCGGCGAGCGACTCGGCGAGCGTCGTGAGCGGCAGCGGACCGTGGGCCAGCACCGCGTCGTGGAATCGCCGCACGTCGAAGGCGGCACCCAGGCGAGCTGCCGTTTCGCCACGCAGCCGCACCAGCTCCAGCTGGCCGATCTTGTAGGCGAGTGCCTGGCCCGGCCGGCCCAGGTAGCGGTCCACCTCGTTGGCGATGTTGTTATCGGCGAGGGACGAGTGATCGGTCATGTAGCCGATCGCCTGCTCGCGGGACCAGCCCATCGCGTGAAGCCCCGTGTCGACCACGAGGCGGCACGCCCGCCACGAGTCGAACGAAAGCATGCCCAGCCGATCCACGTCACCGCTGTAGAGGCCCATCTCCTCGGCGAGCCGCTCGGCGTACAGGCCCCAGCCCTCGACGTAGGCGGTCAGGTACGAGTGCCGTCGAAACGCCGGGAGGTGCGTCAGCTCCTGGGCGAGCGCCGCCTGCAAATGATGCCCCGGCACCGCCTCGTGGAATGCGAGGGCCTCGGCCTCGTAGCGCGGTCTGCTCAGCGGCTGCCAGGTGTTGACGTAGTAGCGGCCGGGACGGCTGCCATCGGCGGCGGGCTCCCGGTAGTAGGCGATAGTCGAGTGCTTCTCCTCGTGGGGCAGCATGCGGGCGACCTCGCATGGCGTCACCGGCAGGCGGCCGAACCATTCGGGTGTCGCCAACTGGGCGCGATCCACCGACGCCTGCGCCACGGCCTCGATCTGGTCGGCAGCCTCGAAGTGCAGCGCCGGATCTCCGCGCAGGGCCGCATGCACCTCCCCCAGCGTGCGGGCGCCGAGGATTCGGCCGCCGAGCTCGGCCGTCTCGGCGTCGATGCGCTCGACCTCCCGCAGGCCGATGGCATGCATCTCGTCCGAATCCAGGTCGGTGGTGGTGTGGGCCCTTGCAAGGGACCGATACACCTCCAGCCCGCCAGGCAGATTCCCGATGCCCGCCCGATCGTTCCCTCGAGCCTTCGGCAGCACCTCATCGGCCACGAAGCGTTGGAAGGCTGCCAGCGCCGGCCGCACCGTGCCCGACACGACCTGCTCCAGGTCACCCGCGAACCGCTCCCATTCGTGGGCTGCCCAGCTCGGCCCGGCGCCCTGCTTGACCGGCGCGAGCAGTGCTCCATCGGCGTCGGGCGCGTCCAGCAGCTCGGCGAGCTGATCCACCACCCGCTGCGCGGAGGTGCGGATCGGTGGCCGGCCGTCGGCCAGGCCGCGCCGCACGTTGGCGGCCATCTGCTCCAGCATCGGGGCGATGGCCGTCCAGCGGGCCACCATGGCCTGCCCGTCCTCGACGTCACGCAGCGGCTGGTACGCGGTCACGCTGAGCACCTGCGACTGCAGCCCCCAGGTCGCGTCCACGGTGTACGCGTGGGCATCGGCCCGCAGGAAGGCCAGCGTGGCATCGACCGAGTGACGCAGTGCGGCGAGCGTCAGCGCATCTTCGGGCTCGGATGCATCGGGCGTGGAGTCCGCCGCCTCGGCCCTGATCGCTTCGAACCGCCTGATGTCGGCCGCCACTGCGGCCTCCGAGATGTCCGGCAGGCGGTGATCGTGGCCGGGTTCGCCGACAGCCGTGGCCTGTAAGGGGTCGGCCTCGAGCAGCGCCTGCCAGTAACGGGTGGCCAGTCGTTCGACGCCCGACGGGGCGTCGCTCATCCGGGCTTCGTCACCGAGGCCATCACCGCCCGCTCGGCCAGGGCGATGGGCAGGGTTCCGGAGCCGGTAATCGTGTCGTGGAAGTCGCGCAGCGCTCCGACCTCGGAGGTATCGGTCCCGCGCGCCGATAGGTATCGGTCCCGGATGCGCAGGATCTCCAGGCAGCCGGTGAGGTACGAGGACGCCTGCGTCGGCCATGAGCAGTAGCGCGTCACCTCCGCGATGGCGGTCGGCTCGGTGAGCGACGAGTTGGCCATCATGAACTCGACCGCCTCCGCGTGGGTCATCTCGCCCAGGTGGAGGCTCGTGTCGGCCACGATGCGGGCCGCCCGGAAGAGCGTCGCCTCGTAGCGGTACATGACGTGTCGCAGGTCGTCGTAGAAACCGTTCTCCTCCATCATCCGCTCGGCGTAGAGCGCCCAGCCCTCGGCGAAGTAGCTGGTGCCGAACAGCTGTCTGACGTGGGACGGGTTGCCCTTGGCCATGACCAGGTGCCAGTGGTGGCCCGGGTAGGCCTCGTGGACCGCGGTGGTTGGGATGCCCGGGTAGCAGTTCGACTCGAGCCGCTTCCCGATCTCCTCCTCGCTCGCCCCGTCGGGCGGGAAGGGCACGAAGAAGTGGCCGCGCATCGTCTCGGCGAAGCTGGGCGGCGCCACGTAGGAGGCCACCGCCAGGACCGGACGCTGGTAGGGCGGCGACGGCACGACGGCGCACTCCTCACCGGCCGGGAAGCTGGTCAGGCCTCGTTCCCGCAGAAACGTTCGAGCGCGTTCGGTCCAATCCTCGTAACCGAGGCGCATCGCCTCGGGCGTGGCCGGCCGGTCCTTGTTCAGCTCCAGCAGCAGGGCGTGCCAGTCCTCGGATCCGCTGATCTCCTTCGCCCCTGCCCGCAGCAGGCCGGTCAGCTCTTCGATCTGCTGCCGTCCACGCTCGCGCAGTGTCCGAGCGTCGAAGCTCAGCATCTCGGCGTCGCGCAGCACCGCGTTGTAGCGGTCTTCGCCGAAGGTCCAGTCACCGTGCGCCTGCGGGCGCAGCGACTCCAGGAAGGCGGCGTATTCCTCGTAAGCATCGCCGGCCGCCGCGCCGGCCTCGGCCAGCTCGGCTCGATTCTCCTCGGCCACCTGCGCCGGCAGGAGGACGCGCGTGTAGTGGGCGCCCGCCTTCGCCTGGTTGATGGCGCGGTCGAGCAGGATGTCCGGCACGAGCTCCGGGCGAAGGTTGGCGCGGCCGGCGGCCAGCGTGTCCGGCACCTGGCGTAGGCGGGCCGCCGCTGAGGCGGCAAGCTCCGCCTCCGGGCGCAACAGGTGCAGGAACAAGACGAACACCCCGCGCATTCCGGGGTTCAGGTACGTGTCGGGGTGCCGTTCCCAGACGCGCCACTCGTCGTAGATCGATTGCTCGGTGAGGCTGCCTACGATCAGGTCGCGGTCGATCTCCTCGTCGAAAGAGAGATCCTCTTTCGCGAAGGCCGCGAACCGATCACGCCAGGCGAGGGCCGATGCTGCGCGTCGCTCGAACGCGGCGCCGCTCATGTCGTCGAGCTGGTCGTCGTACTCGGTCAGGCCCATGCCGCTGGATCGAACCGGATGCTCCGCGTACTGCTCCGAGAGGAAGTCGCGGACAAGCTGCGGGAAGGTCACCGCTCAGATCTCCTCGTGAGGTTTCCCCGGCCGACACCACCCAGAGGGGTGTTTCGCGTGGTCCGATGGTACCCCCCGTCCCGGCTCCGCGCAGTCGCAGGGCCGATCGATGGCATTGATCATTGCGGCCCTATGGGCCCGACGCCGGGTCAGCTGATCGATCGGATTGATCGTGCGTTGGATGGCGGCGGGGATATCGGCCGGTCGATGAGTGGGGTCGATTGCGTCGGATGCCTGGTACCCCGCCGGCCGACCTAGCGCGGCGGCGGAACCAGCTGGCCGAAACGCTCCGGGTCGGCGCAGGCGGCGACCTGGATCGCGTTCAGCGCGGCGCCCTTGCGCAGGTTGTCCGAGGAGAGGAAGAGGGCGAAGGACCTGTCGCGCCCCGGGACCGCTCGCAGCCGCCCGACCACTACGGGGTCACGACCCTCCACGTCCAGCGGCATCGGGTGGCGCTCGCTGCCATCCGCGGGGCGGTACTCCAGGCCCGGCGCCGCGCGCAGCACCGCCTCCAGCGCGGCCACCGACGTCTCCCGTTCCGTCCGAAAGTGGAGCGCGACCGAGTGTCCCGTGTGGACCGGCACGCGGACAGCGGTGGCGGCCACGTCGAGGTCCGGCAGGGCCAGGATCTTGCGCAGCTCGGCGATGATCTTCCGCTCCTCGCCGGTCCAGCCATCGTCGTCGAGGACGTCGATCTGGGGCACCACGCTGTCGGCGATCCGGCCGTGGAACGGCGAGCCATCGGCCGCGGCCCGGCCACCCGCCGCGCGCTCGGCCTCGTAGGCATCAAGCGCGGCGCGGCCTGCGCCGCTCACCGCCTGGTACGAAGCCAGGTCGACCGAGGCGAGGCCGGCGTGGTCGCGGATCGGGGCGAGCGCCACGACTGCCGCCGCGGTCGTACAGTTCGGGTTGGCCACCACGTTCCGCGTGCGTCCGGCAAGCGCGTCGCCGTTCGCCTCGGGGACAACCAGCGCCACCTCTGGATCCAGCCGATAAGCGCTCGAGTTGTCGACGATCAGCGGCACGTCGCGCCCGGCTCCCTCCACGATCTGCCGGGAGGTCGGCCCATCCGTCGCCAGGAAGAGGACCTCCAGCTCGGCCGCGGCGTTCGTGTCGAACGGGTGCACCGGCACGGAGCCGTCGCCGTAGCCGACCGAGCCCTCCTCGGAGCCGAAGGCGCGCAGCGAGCCGGCCGGCAGGCCGGCATCGGCCAGGATGGATAGGAAGGCGTTGCCCACCACGCCGCGCGCGCCAGCGACGCCGACGATCGGCCAGGTCACGACGGCGTCCCGGGCGCGAAGAGGATGGGGCGCTCGCCGGTCAGCAGGCGCGCGAGGTCGGCGTAGGTGGCGCCCACGCTGACCGGGCCACCAGCGCCCGGGCCGGACAGCCGGAACATGGCGTCGTCGGCGAGCCGAACCTCGAGCAGGCACTCGATGCCGGACACGCCGGCCATCGGGTCGCCTGGCTGCAGCTCCATCGGTTCCACCTTCATGCCCCCTTCATCCGCCACGGCCAGCAGGCGCCAGGTCTCCCCGGGCGGTACATCGACGCCGACGATACCGCGCGTGGTGACGTCCTGCTCCGGACGCCATCGGCCCCACGCCACCGAGGCCAGGATCGCGATCTTCTGGGCCGCATCCCGTCCGGACACATCGAAGGTTGGATCCGGCTCTGCGTAGCCGGCCGCCTGCGCCTCAGACAGCGCCGCCTCGTACGCTTGCCCAGCGCCCATGGCGGCCAGGATGAAGGTGGTCGTCGCGTTCAGCAGGCCGCGGATCCGGCTGATTCGCCCGCCGGCCGCCAGGTGGGACATCGTCTCGATCATGGGGGTGCCGCCCCCCACGCTGGCCGAGCCCATCAGCGCGGCACCGTTCGCCACCGCCAGGGCAGCCAGCTCACCGCCATGGGTGGCCAGCAGCGCCTTGTTGCCGGTCACGTAGGGGAGGCCGCGATCGAGCGTCGCGCGTGCCCAGCCGAAGGGTTCGTCGATGCCACCCGCCAGCTCGACCACGGCGTCCAGGCTGTCGTCCGCCAGCAGTGCCTCGACCGGACCGATGTCGACGCCCCCCTGTGGCGCAGGCGCGCGCGTCCGCGCAGGATCGCGCACGGCGACCCGCGCCAGCTCCACCGCAAGCGGCCCGCTCGCCACCAGGTCGCCCAGCGCACGACCCATCGTCCCCCAGCCGATGAGCCCGATCCGGAGAGGCATGCCCGAGAGTATGCCGCCATACCTGCCGCTAGACTGGTCGGCCATGGGCGCCACCGAGACCGTCGACCTGTTCCTGGAGCTGATCAACGAGGATCAACGGGAGAAGGCCGTCAACCTGCTCGCCGAGAACGCGGTGATGGGGATTTCTGTGCCCGGCTCCGACGAGCGCACCAACCTGCGCGGCCGTGACCGGGTGGGAGGCTGGTTCCTGCGGGCCGGCGACGGTTTCCGGATGTACACCAACGACAGCCGCAACATGGGCGGCAGCTACATCGCCGACGTCACCGTCATGCGGCCGGGCGCGCCCTCGATGCACGTGGAGGCCAACTTCCGGGTCGAGGGCGGCGAGATCGTCAGCCTCTTCCTTCAGCCACTTTCTGGCTGACGTGAGGGCCGGGGCCTAGTCTCGGCCTGGCCCTCCGCTGTTGCCATTGCCGTTGCCGCGACCCTTGCCCTTTCCGTCGTCGCCCTTGTCGCGGCAGTCCTGAATTTCCTCCTCGACGAAGGCCGTGGCCTGGCTCACGCTCATGCCGCTGAGCTCACTGCGGTCCAGCGACTCGCCGCACGCCTCCAGGTAGGACGCGAGCAGCGGGGCGCGCCAGTTCGGCGTTGGAATCGGCGTCGGAATCGGCGTCGCTTCGAGCGTAGGGCCTGCGCCGATTAACGGCAATCCGCCGCTCGCCGCGAATCCA
>DASSCW010000192.1:0-2188 GCA_035697465.1 Candidatus Limnocylindria bacterium
AGGCCGCCACCCGCCACCCCGAGGCTGGGCCAGGGCCGGCGCAGCAATCCGCGGGCGGCCGAGGCGAAGGCGGCCGTCACCGGTTTCTGCGGCGCGGCCTGCGCGGCGCGGAGGGCGAGGCCGCCGAACACCTGCCCTGCCAACAGGGCGAGGACCATGACCACCAGGTACGGCAGCAGCGGACCGGCCAGCCGGAGCAGCACCGGCGTGCCGATGTCCGGCGACTGGAACTCGGCGGGGGCGACGGCCATCACGCCGAGCAGCACCAGCACCCCGGCGCCGACGGCCGGGAGGGTGGAGACCAGGATCACCGTGAACGCCGTCATCACGGCGCGTCCATACGACGTCGGGTGGCGGTCGCCCACCGCCGCGCTCCGCAGCAACGCAACCTCCGCCGCGGCCGCAATCACGCACAGCAGCACGAAGATCGCGACGGATGCCGCGGCCAGCGCCACCACGTTCCACGGGAAGGCGCTGGAGGTATAGATCGAGACGCCGAAGAAGGCGAGGTCGTTCGGATCGGGACGCGCCAGGACCACCAGCAACGGCAGCCATCCGAGGTAGGCGAGCCAGGCGAGCGAGCCGGCGGGCCACAGGTCCGAGCGGTCACCGGCAAGCTGTGCGGCGGCCAGGCCCCGTCGAAGCCATCCGCGCATCGCTCTACTGGTCCAGCGAGAGGGCGCGGTAGGTCTCGGCGATGCCCGCCAGGTGATGCTCAAGATCCATGGCGGCGGCGACTTCTGCCGGCGACAGCCACTCGCCGACTCCCGGATCGGTCAGCAGCTCGTCGCGAAAGGCAGCCTGACCGGCCCAGGCTCGCTTCGCGGCGCCCTGGATGAGGCGATATGCCTCCTGGCGATCCGCGCCCTTGGCGACCATGGCCAGCAGCAGCGCCTCCGAGTACACCATCCCACCTAGCAGCTCGAGATTGGCGGCCATCCGGTCCGCATCCACTTCCAGCCCGTCAAGCACGTCGGCCAGCGTCCGGGTCGCGTACGCGGCGACGCCCAGGGCACGCTCAAAGGTGAACCGCTCGGCGCTGGAGTGGCTGATGTCGCGCTCGTGCCACAGCGCCATGTTCTCGAGGCTGACCAGCGCGTCCGCGCGCAGCAGGCGCGCGAGGCCGGCCACCCGTTCGGAGAGGATCGGGTTCCGCTTGTGCGGCATCGCGCTGCTCCCCTGCTGCCCGCCGCTGAACGGCTCGAACGCCTCGCCGACCTCGGTACGTTGCAGATGACGCACCTCCACGCTGATGCGCTCGAGGGTGCCGCCCAGGATGGCAATGGCGGTGAGCAACTCGGCGTGGCGATCGCGGCTCACCACCTGGGTCGCCGCCGGATCGGGCTCCAGGCCAAGCGCCTCGCAGACCCACCGCTCCACATCGGCGCCGACGTTGGCGTGGCTGCCGACCGCGCCGGAGATCTTGCCCACCGCAATGCCCTGTCGCGCACGCGACAGGCGCTCGGCATCGCGTCCGAGCTCGGCGAACCAGCCGGCCACCTTGAAGCCGAAGGTGATCGGCTCCGCGTGAATGCCGTGGCTTCGTCCCACCATCGGGGTGGACCGATACTGCTGCGCCAGGCGGCGCACGATCTCCCGCAGCCGGCTCAGCTCTGCCTCGACCGCGCTCGTCGCATCCCGCAGCACGACGGCGGTTGCCGTGTCCAGGACGTCGGAGCTGGTCAGGCCGTAGTGCAGCCAGCGACCCTCCGATCCGAGTCGCTCGGTGACGCTGCGCAGGAACGCGATCACGTCATGCTGCGACTCGCGCTCGATCTCGTGCGCGCGCTCGACGTCGACGGACTCGTCCCTGAGCGCGGTCCGGATTCGTTCCCAATCGGAGTCGGGTACGACGCCGGCGCGATGCATGCCCTCGGCCGCGAGGAGCTCGATGCGCAGCCAGAGCTGCAGCTTGCGCCGCTCGCCGAACAGCTCACGCAGCTCGGGCAGGGCGTAGCGGTCGATCACGCCGAAAGGATAGGCGGCCGCTCGAGGCTTGGCTCAGGCGCGCGGGTCGACGTCGACTTCGGCCCCGGCTGCCTGCTCGGATCGGAACCGGTCGATCCGTTCTGCCAGGTTCGCATCGGCCAGGGCCAGGATGCGTGCCGCCAGGTGGGCTGCGTTCTTCGCGCCGGGCGACCCGATCGCCACTCCCGCCACGGGCACGCCTGGTGGCATCTGCACGACC
>DASSCW010000193.1:0-3604 GCA_035697465.1 Candidatus Limnocylindria bacterium
CCGCAACGCCGGGGCCGACGTCGAGCCGGAGGCAGCCTGCCGGATCTTCGTGGAGGAGGTCGGTGAAGAGTTCGACGCGCCGATCACAAACACGGGCTGGTGGACCGTCACCGGCACCGGTGGCGACGTCACCGTCGACACCGCCGGCAGCGACTTCGACACCGTGCTGGGCATCTACGTCCAGCAGGACGGAGAGATGGTCCAGGTCGGCTGCGTCGATGACGTCTTCGACGAGGAGGGCAATGGCACTCTGCAGGCGCACCTGACCGTGGCGACCGAGGCGGACGTCACCTACTACCTGCAGGTCGGCGGCTTCGGCGGCTCGACGGGGCAGCTGGAGCTATCGGTGCGGTAGCGCCGATCACATCCGGGGGCGGGGGGAAGTGGCAGGCTCGGGCTCACGTGGACTGGCCCGGGCCTGTCGTTACCATTCGAGCCGTGGATGCGCGGGCCGCGGAATCGATGTTGGCCTTCGCCGAGGAGACCAGCCCGAAGCTGAGAGGGCCGGGCGCCGAGGAGGCTCTGATCGGCCTCGATCGGGCGCACGACGATCTCCTGGCAGCCCTGGATCGGTTCATCCTCGACGGGCGCACCGATGAGAGCCTCCGCCTGGCGAACCAGCTGTATCGGTACTGGATCACCAAGCAGGCGTTCGAAGAGGGCGCCACCTGGTTCGATCGGGCGCTGGAGGCCCCTGGCGGCGAGAAGCGCCTCCGTGGTGCGGCCCACATCTGGGCTGGATTCATGCCCTTCTGGCTGGGGCAGGACGATCGCGCGGCTGCCCACTTCGGACGTGGCCTGGAGATCGCTCGAGAGCTCGCGGATGAGCCGATGATCTCGCAGGCGCTGGGTGGCCTGGCGCGCGTCGCGCTCCGGACGGATGTGGCTGAGGGCAGACGGCTGGCGCGCGAGGCACTGGCGGTGAGCGAAGCCGCCTCCGATGAGCTTGCGCGCTCCAACGCGCTGCACCTTTTGGGCGTGGGCGCCCAGATCGCCGGCGATCTGCGGGAGGCGCGCGAGTGGATGACGCAGCGGCTCGCGCTCGTGCGCTCCATGGGCAATGAGCTCATGGTCGCGTCGGAGGCCAGCAACCTGAGCATGGTCGAGCGCCAGCTCGGGAGCCTGGATGCGGCAGAGGCGCTGGCGCGCGAGGCGCTGGAGATCTGCGTCCGAACCGGCGACCAGTTCACCAGGCCGTTTGCCATCAGCGGCCTTGCGGCCATCGCCACGGAGCGCGGCGACTTCACGCGCGCGGCGACCCTGGTCGGGGCGGCCGAGTCGATCATGGAGGCGCAGCACATGGCCTGGCCGCCGGACGAGCGGCCGCACTACGAGCGGATGCTCACCGCCCTGCCCGAAGCGATGGGTGCAGACGCCTTCGAACGAACCCGCGCCGCCGGACGCGCGATGTCCGGGAGTGACGCTGTCGAGTACGCAGGAATTCTCGCCCCACGGGACTAATGGAGAAGAAGGGGCGTCTCGAGTCTGAAACGGCCCAAATCGGGCTCCCGCCGGGCGGGAATTCGGACTAGGACGAGTGCGGCGCGAGGCTGCGGCGCGTTCGTCGGGCGGCGCCGTTAACGGGCGCTGCGTGCGCGGCCAGGAAGGCGACGAGCTCGTCGGGCGGCATCGGCTTGGAGAAGTGGAAGCCCTGGCCGTACGCGCAGCCGGCCTCGCGAAGGCGCGCCAGCTGGACGCCGTCCTCGATCCCCTCCGCCACGACCTCAACGCCGAGCCGCCGGGCGAGGTCGACGATGCCGGCCACCAGGGACTCGGCACGGGGATCGGTCCCGACGGTGGTGACGAATGACTGCTCGATCTTGACGAGGTCGAATGGCATGCGGGAGAGCTGACCCAGCGCGGCGTAGCCAGTGCCGAAGTCGTCGATGGCAAAGCGCACGCCCATCGAATGCACCCGACGCATGGTGCCGGCCACGACATCATGGTCCAGCTTGGCGCTCTCCGTCACCTCCAGCACCAGCTGGTGCGCGGAAAGGCCGGTCGACTTGAGGATGCGGGCCAGCGTGGCGCTGAAATGCGGGTCGGCGAGCTGCACCGCCGAGAGGTTGACGCTGACGTAGCCCGGCGCGCTCTTACCGTCCAGGGCCGTCCAGGCGGTTGCCGCCTCGCAGGCCGTCTCCAGGATCCACTCACCGAGCGGGATGATCGCGCCGGTCGCCTCGGCCAGCGGGATGAACTCGGCCGGCGCCAGCAGGCCCAGGTTCGGGTGGCGCCATCGGACGAGCGCCTCCGCCCCCGCGACGTCGCCAGTTTCCAGCGACAGGATCGGCTGGTAATGGAGCTCGAACTGCTCCGCCTTGATCCCCTGGTCCAGGTCCGTACGCAGCTCCAGGCCACGCACCACGGCCTGGTGCTCGGTCGGCTCGAAGACGGTGAAGGTGCCCTTGCCCTGGCCCTTGGCCACATACATCGCAATGTCGGCGTCGCGCATCATCGCCTCGGCCGAGGCGTCGCCACCGGAACCCAGGCTGATGCCGATGCTCACGCCCACCGCGTGCTGGTATCCGGCCAGGTGAACCGGTACCTGCACCGCGGCCAGCAGCCGACCAGCCACGGTTGCCGCCTCGTAGCGCTCGGGGCTGTCGGCCAGCAGGACGGCAAACTCGTCGCCACCCAGCCGGGCAACGGTGTCCTCGGGGCGGGTCGCGCTGCGGAGCGCATCGGCCACCGCACGCAGCACCTTGTCACCCGCCGCGTGCCCGTAGGCGTCGTTGACGGTCTTGAAGTCGTCCAGGTCCAGGAACATGACTGCCACGCTCCCCTCCCGTCGGGCGAGGGCGTTGCCAAGGCGGTCGTGGAAGAGGACACGGTTGGCGAGGCCGGTCAGCGGATCGTGCAGCGCGCGACGCTCCAGCTCCTTCTCCAGGATCTGCCGCTCGTCCAGCGTGACGTGCAGCGCGCTGACCACGCCGGCCAGCCGCAGGATCACCAGCAGGAAGAGGGTGACGCAGCCGGCAGCCACGATCGGCACGTCGATGGGCGCGCCGTTCATCCATTGCACGACCAGTACCGCCGGCCCCATCAGCGACGCCGCGGCCAGCAGGACCAGCCGCCACGGAGCCAACGAATCGGAACCGGTGCGGTCCACCGGCTCGGCGATGCGCTGCATGGTCGGATGCAGGGCGGCGGCACCCCACAGCGCGCTGCCGATCAGCCATCCGCCGTCCACCAGGTTGCCGGTGCCGTAGCTCTCCGAGAGGGCCATGATCGCGTACGGGAAATCGGCAGCCAGGAAGGCCACCAAGGCGGCGATGATCAGGCGCAGCGAGGCCGGCTGTGCCCCGGGCGCCAGCATGATGCGCACGAGGACGCCCAGCAGCAGGATGTCGAGCAGCGGGTAGGCCAGCGCGACGCTGATCTCGATGAAGGACTGCGAATCGTCAGCGACGATCGGCGCCATCAGGAAGACCCAGCTCAGCATCCCGACCCCGACGGCCACGATCAGGGCGTCGAGCATGCTGGCCCGATCGCCCCCGGGCAGCCGCCCCTTCGCCAGCCAGAGGATGGCGACCACGACCATGCCCATGCCGCTCAGATAGAAGACATCGGCGGCGCTCGGGAATGGCTCGACCCCGAAGGCCTT
>DASSCW010000194.1:0-2212 GCA_035697465.1 Candidatus Limnocylindria bacterium
GGCTGCCAGGATGGGGTCCCACGGTCGCCGCCCACGCGGCCGACGTGGTGACGGGCCAGGGGCTGGACAACGCCCTGCGCGGATCCGAGGCGCTGGTCCACCTGGTGGCCATCCCGCGCGAGACCGATGGGCGCTCCTTCGAAGAGGTGAACGTCGGCGGCGTGTCACGAGTCCTCGATGCGATGCGCGGCGCCGGCACGCGGAGCATCGTCCATCTCTCGGTACTCGGCGCGACCGATGATCCTGCCTACCGCTACCTGTCGAGCAAGTGGCGGGGCGAGCAGCTCGTCCGCCAGAGCGGACTCGACTGGGTCGTCCTCCGACCCTCGCTCCTGTTCGGGCCGGGCGACGGGTTCTTCGGCCTGATCGGGACGACCCTGCGCTGGTGGTCGCCGGGCGTGGTCGCCATACCGGCCGCCGGCCCGGTCCGCTTCCAGCCGTTGTCGGTCGAGGACTTGGCCTTCGCCGTCGAGCGATGCCTGTCCGAGCCGTCGCGGGCCGGATCGGTCTATGAGCTCGGCGGGCCGGAGTACCTCTTCTATCCGGACATCGTAGATGCGGTGATGGCCGCAACGGGACGTCGACGGCTGAAGCTGCCGGTCCCGGTGCCGCTCCTGCGGGGGCTGACAACGGTGACCGATCGGCTGCTGCCCATCTTCCCGGTCAGCCATGACCAGGTGCGTTCCCTGGGACGCCCCAACCACACCGACCTCGACGCCTTCGAACGCACCTTCGGCGTGCCGCCGCGACCGTTCGACCTGGGGTACATGCGGGTCGCCAGCTGACTCAGCGCTCGATCCGGTCCTCGATCTCCCAGGCATGGTCCAGGGCGTGCCACGCGGAGCGCCGCACGAAGTAGCGCGGCTTCCACGGGTTCTTGGTGTTCCTGGGATTCTCGATCGGCGTCTTGTCGACCACGGCCTGCAGGGTTTCGAGTGCCAGCTTGCGCACGTGCGCCATCTCGTCCTGCCCGCGCTCCGGCTTCGGGAAGCGGCTTCCCAGCGCGCCGAGATAGGCGACCTCGGCTTCGAGCACGTGCCCGGTCATCTTGGCCACGTCGCGACCGCCGCCCCTTGGCCCGAGACGCAGCTGTTTGCCCTCCGCGGACCTGGCAGCGGCATCGAACGCCTTCCAGCTTGCCTGCAGCAGCGCGCGCCAGCGCTCGAGGTCCCTGCCGGTGAGCGGGCGCCCGTCCTTCGTTGGCGCCTCGCCCGGCACGCCGAAGTCGGTCCCGGCGCCGCCCTTCAGCTCCTGCACGATCTCGAAGGGCCGATCCTTCGGCCGCGGGTCGAGCGTCAGCTTTGCGCGCCGGACGACCTTTTCGTAGCGCGGCGCATAGTCGAGGAGCGCCCTGATCGCCTCGTAGCCGTCGCGACCGCTGCGCGCCCAGCCGGGCCAGTCGAGGGCGCAGGCAAACGTCCGCTTGTCGCCTCGCTCAAGGTAGACGCGCAGCCGTTTGGCGCGAGCCGCCATCGCCCGTCAGTCGGAGTCGCTGGCAGCCGGCGTGGCGTCGTTGCCGGCCATTGCGGACTCCCGGGCCTGGGCTGCCGCCTTGACCGCCTTCTTCACCAGCGCGTCCATGTCGATCCCGACGGCGCCCAGCACCTTCGCGTCGAAGCGGTCCATTCCGGCGGCGCCGAGCACGGCGCCAACCCAGAACGCGGTCCCGGGTCCGAGGATGCTGCCGGCGAGGCCGCCCGCCACCGCTGCCACAGGCGATGGACTGATGTTGATCGTGTCGGATAGGTCGCCCGCGTCCTCGTCGTCACCTGCGGCGACGCGCTCCTGCGCTGTCGCCACGGCGCCACGGACCGCGGATCCCAGCAGGCTGCCCAGCAGCGCCGCGGGAATGGAGATCAGCAGCTGCATCGGTTCATGCCTCCCATGTCTCGCCCGGTTGAAGCTCGACCACCGTTGCCGAGGTCGAGGCAGCCAGCTCGCCGGCCGTGCCAGCCAGGATCGGGAAAGTCGCGTAGTGGACCGGGATGACGGTCTTGGCGCCGATCAGGTCGGCAGCCGTGCCGGCGTCGCGCGGTCCCATCGTGTAGTGCCCGCCGATCGGCAGGATGGCAATGGTCGGCGCCCATCGGTCCCGCACCAGCGCCATGTCGCTGAACAGGTCGGTGTCGCCGGTGTGGTAGACGCGGGTACCGTCCTCGAACTCGATCAGCCAGCCCCAGCAGCCCAGGTCGCGGGTCACGTCGGCGTCACC
>DASSCW010000195.1:0-10684 GCA_035697465.1 Candidatus Limnocylindria bacterium
ACGGCTGCTCAGATGCGAGAGGAAGCGCTCCAGGGCGCTGGCTGCGTCGGCGGCCGCGCGCGTGAGCTCAGCCACGCGCCCCGCCGGCACTGGCGACGGCCTGGTCGTCGTCGGCGGCTCCATCGGGCCCAATCCCGTCGGTCACGGCTCGGTTCGAGGGGATTCCGTCGGTGGCGGCGCCGTCCGTGGGTGCTCCATCGGCGGCGGCCCGTTCTGCATCGGACGGGCCAGGGCGCGTCCAGGACGCGTAGTCGCAGTCCGGATAGCGGTCGCAGCCCCAGAACGGGCGGCGTCCACGCCGGGCGCGCTTGGTCACCACAGTCCCCTGGCCACATTGCGGACATGTGCCGAACTGCTCGCTGGCGGCGGGCGGATTCTTCTTGATATAGCGGCAGTCCGGATAGCGGTCGCAGCCGACGAACGGGCCGAATCGCCCGCGCTTGGCGGCCAGGTGCCCTTCGTTGCACAGCGGGCAGAGCTCGCCCACGCCGGGCATCTCCGGGATCTCCTCCGGCTCCTCGCCCGGCAGCGGCGCGGTGTACTTGCACTCGGGGTAGCCGGCGCAGCCGAGGAACCAGCCATTCCGGCCAAACCGCTTGATGAGCATGTCGCCCTTATCGCCAGTCAGCGGGCACGGAATGTCAGTGATCTCCACCTGCTTGGCGATGTTCTCCCGGCCCTCGGTCACCTTGGCGCTGAACGGGACCCAGAACTCGCGGACCATCGGCACCCACTCATGCTCACCACGGGCAATGTCGTCCAGCTGGTCCTCCATGCGCGCCGTGAAGTCCAGGTCGACGATCTCCGGGAAGTGCTCGACCAGCAGGTCGGTCACTCGGAAGGCCGACTCCTCCGGGAAGAGGCGGCGCTCCTTGATGGCGACGTAGCCACGCTGGCGAATGGTCTCGATCGTCGGGGCGTAGGTCGACGGGCGCCCGATGCCGCGCTCCTCCAGCGCGCGAATGAGCGTCGCCTCGGTGAAGCGTGGCGGCGGCTGCGTGAAGTGCTGCTCGGAAGAGAGGCCGATGAGATCCAGCGGCTCGCCGTCCTGCAGGTCCGGCAGGATCGTCAGGCGCTCGTCCTCCTCGTCGTCCCTGCCCTCCACATACAGGGCCTGGTATCCGTCGAAGATCCGCTTCCGCGCCCCGGCACGCAGGGTGTATCGGTCCGCCGTCACGTCGACGCCGACCTGGTCGAACCGCGCCGGCGCCATCTGAGAGGCAAGGGCCCGCTTCCAGATCAGGTCGTAGAGGCGGAGCTCGTCCGGCTTCAGGTGCGCCATCAGGGACTCGGGCGAGCGGGCAAAGCTCGACGGCCGGATCGCCTCGTGGGCTTCCTGCGCGCCGCGGGCCTTGGTCTTGTAGGCGTTCGGCCGGTCCGGCACGAACTCCTTGCCGTAGCGCTGCTCGACGACGGTGCGCGCCTCGGCGATCGCCCCCGCGCCGATCGTCACCGAGTCGGTGCGCATGTAGGTGATGAGGCCGACCTGGCCCTCCGGCAGCGACACGCCCTCGTACAGTGACTGGGCGACGCTCATGGTGCGCCGTGCCCCGAAGCCGAGCTTGCGCGAGGCTTCCTGCTGCAGCGTGCTGGTGGTGAATGGCGGCGGCGCGCCCTTCTTCTGCTGGCTGCGCGTCACCTTTGCGACGTGGTAGGTGGCGCCCCGCAACGATTCCTCGTGCTGGCGCGCCTCCTCCTCTGAACCGATGCGGGCCTTCTCGCCGTCGATACGGGTCAGCTCCGCCGCGAAGCTCACCTCCGCCTCGGCGCGGCGCAGCTGGGCGGTGAGGCTCCAGTACTCCTCGGGCGTGAAGGCCTCGATCTCGCGCTCACGGTCCACCACCAGGCGCACCGCCACGCTCTGCACGCGACCGGCGGACAAGCCGCGCCGGATCTTGCTGCTCACCAGCGGGCTGAGCTTGTAACCGACCAACCGGTCGATGACCCGCCGCGCCTGCTGCGCGTTGACGAGGTCGAGGTTGATCGACCGCGGATGGGCGAACGCTTCGTCGATGGCGCCCTTCGTGATCTCGCTGAACGTCACCCGCCGGATGCGGTCCTCGCCCAGTCCCGCGTATTCGGCGATGTGCCAGGCAATCGACTCCCCCTCACGGTCGAGGTCGGTGGCAAGCCAGACCTGGTCGGCGCGGCGTGCCTGGTCGGCGAGCTTGTCGAGCTCCTTGCGTCGCTCCTTCAGCGGCTCGTAGCGCGGCTCGAAGTCGTGATCGACATCCACGCCAAGGCTGCGCTGCGGCAGGTCCCGGACGTGGCCATACGAGGCCAGCACGGTGAAACCGGGACCCAGGTACCGTTCGATGGTCTTTGCCTTGGCGGGCGACTCGACGATGACGAGGTCGCCCGCGGCACGCTTCTTGGCAGCCACGGTCAGGGAGTGTAGCTCGCTAGCCGGCGAAGTCCCACACGATGATGACCTTGCTGCCGATCTGCGCGATGCCGATCCCGACCCTCGTGTAGCGGGGGCTCAGGATGTTCCCGATGTGGTTCGCATAGCCGGGATACGGCTCGGACATGAAGGTCGAGTGGCACCACTCCAGCATGGCGCGCAGGCCAATGCCGTTGTAGTAGCACATGTTTTCCCCGGAAGAGCTGAAGCTGATGCCGGCCCGCCGCAGCCGATCCGAGACCCGCGAGCCATCCCGCCCGGTATGGCTGAAGTAGCCATATTTCAGCTGGTCCAACGCGTGTGCCGATGCCACCGCGCCGATGGCGGCGTCCAGGCGAAGTGGCGCGAATCCGTATTGTGCGCGCGACTGGTTGATCTGCCACAGGGCGAATTCCTGCAGATCCGCCGGCGCCGGGGGCCCGCTGACCGGCGATGGTGCCCCACCGGTTGTTGTTGTTGTCGCGGCGCGCACGGGTGGCGCCTTGGTTTCGAAGGTCCACCTGACGCTGATCCGGTTGCCGTCGATGTCCCGAGCCGCCTTGCTCAAGCTGACCTCGATCATCCGACCGCGGGGCAACGGGTCGCGGAAGCTGAACTGCAGCTGCGTTCCCTCCTCGTTCCAGTGCGCAGTGCCTCGGATCCGCGTTCGCGTCTCGACGTCGACGACCGTGAGCGCGTCGGCGGTGACGCGACGGCTCATCGGCTGGCTGAAGCGAATCGTGACCTTCTTTGCGAGCACGTCCCGTTCGTGGCGGCTCGGTGTGAAGCGGATCAGCTCGGCGCCGACACGCGTGGTGAAGGAGAAGGAGACGTCCCCGGCGAGGCGGTTGCCCTGGCTGTCGTGGGCTCCCACCAGGCTGACCGCGTAGCGGGTATCGGCCTCGAGGCGATCCTGCGGAGTGAACAGCAGCCGATTTCCGTTCCAGGCGAACGTTCCACGCACGGCGGGCCTGATGTTGAACCGCGACTCGACATCCGCCTTGTCCATGGTGGTCGCAAACGTGATTCGGATGCCTGTCTCGGCGCTCGCCTCGGCCATCGTGTCCTCTGGCGCGTCGACGAGCGGTGCGTCACCAAGCTGCATGAAGTCGGCGGCGTCGTAGGGAATGGCACCCGTGACCTCGGCGGCGTTCGAGCCCGCATCCGCCGCGGACGGTTCGACGAATTGGACCTGGAAGTCAGCGACCGTCGGCGCCGTCTGGGTCGTGAAGCTCACGCTGCGAACCGCGCCGAGCAGGCTGCCGTCCGCACGACGGGCTCCCGCAGCCACAGAGGCAACGTAGCGGGAGTCGGTCTGCCAGCGCGGCAGCGCACGGAGCGTCAGCGTCCGAAGGTCAGCGCTCCACGTGCCTCGCGTGACCGCCCGGGGCGACACGGTGAGGTTTGCCCGGACCGAGGACGGGTCCATCGGCGCATCGAAGGTGACGGCGATGGCGTCCGTGGTGAGGATGCCAACACCCACGTTCTCCGGCAGGAGAGATGCGGGGTGGACATTGGCCGGCGGGGCGCCGGCGGTGGCGTTCTGGAGGGAGACTCCCAGCGCGACGGCAAGTGCCAAGCTCGCGAGTGAGAGGCGCGTAATGGCCCGGTGCTCCTGGAGACGGGCGTACGCACGCGGCTGAACGGCGCGCACAGCGGCGCCAAGCTTCTGGATCGAATGCAATAGACCGTGGACTCCTGCGGATTTCACCCGACGGGCACGATGTCGAGTGCCGGTAGGCGCGCGCAGTATACCGGCCTCGTTACGAATCGCGCTCATCTGCCCAGCCCTGCACACTCAGCCTGCCTCCCCGATGCGGCGCGCGGCGAGGGTCGGATGGAACGTCGCACCGCCATACGACGTGACGAAACCACGCGCTTCCAGCAGCGTCAGCGCACTCGTCAGCGAGGCCGTCGACAGGTCCGTGACGGCCAGCATCTCTTCCACCGATCCGGGCTTCGCGAGGAGCCGATACAGGACGAGAGCCTCCGTGTCGGACAGGGCCGCCACGCTGACCGGTCGTGCGCCCGAAGAGAGGCCGATGCTCAGGACCAGCCCGGCCGCCGACGTCACCACCGCCGCCAGGTGATCGGCGATGAGCCGGTTGCAGCCCCGTGACGCGAGCGAGTCGATCTGGCCCGGCACCGCGTAGAGCTCTCGGCCGAGCTCCACCGCCGCTGCCGCCGTCAGCAGCGCGCCCGAACGATCCGGCGCCTCGACGACCACCACGGCGCTTGCCAGCGCGGCGATGATCCGGTTCCGACGTGCGAAATCCGGCCGGCCGGGCGCGTGTCCAGGCGCCAGCTCGGTGAGGAGGGCTCCGCCTTCGGCGGCCAGGCGCGCCGCCAGCGCGCGGTGCCGCGGCGGATAGATCCGGTCGAGGGGCGAAGGGAGCACCGCAACGCTCCTGCCGCCGGCGGCCAGGGCGGCGGCGTGCGCCTCGGCATCGATGCCCAGTGCCAGCCCGCTGACCACCGTGACCCCGGCGCGCGCGAGCTCGTCGGCGAGCTCCTGGGCCGCCGCCCGCCCATAACCTGTGGCGCGCCGCGTGCCGACGATCGCGACCGCCGGGGCCTCGAAAGCCGCTGGATCACCGGCGCGGTACAGCACCGCCGGCCGCGGATCCGTCTCACGCAGGGCCGGCGGATATTCCGGATCGAGGGCCGTCACGGTCGTCCCGCCGGCCGCCCGGACCGCGTCCGTCACCCGCCGCGCGACGGATCGTGCGCCTACGCGTCGCAGTCGCCGCAGGCCCGGCGCGGCATCCGGCGCCACGCGCGGCAGGCATGAGAGCAGCTGCGAGCCGGCCGCCCAGGCCGCGCGGGCCGACCCATACCGCCACAAGATCCGCGCGAAGCCCACGGGTCCGACTCCGGGCACCAGGGAGATGGCAATCCAGTACGGCCGCTCCGCCTCGCGATCCAGCCGGGCGAGATCGAGCGCGCCCCAGCCAACATTGCCCGCAGGTTGTTCCTGCTGCCCCGGCTCTTCCCGGACGCGACCCACGCCGATCACGCCACAGCCGCCTCCGGCCGGTAATGCAGCGCCTCGTCGACGTGGATCGGCAGGACCTCGGGCGATTCGGCGAGGTCGGCGATCGTGCGTGCCACGCGGGCCGCCCGATGGAGCCGCCGCGGCGAGAGGCGGAACTTCGCCCCTCTCCGCTGCAGCAGTGTCGTCGTCGCGCCGGTCAATCCGAGAAGCGCGCCCGGGGTGGCGAGCTCACCATTGGCAACCCCCTGCCGGTCGAGCTGCCGCCGCCACGCAGCCCCCACGCGATCGGCGACCACGCGGCTGGGTTCCGCCCCGTCGAGATCCATGTGTCGGGGCTCATCCGCCCGAACCCAGAGGTCGAGGCGGTCTCGCAACGGCCCCGACAGGCGGCCGGCGTAGCGGCGTGCCTGCGCGTCCTCGCAGTGGCAGGAACGCGATGTCGATCCCAGCCATCCGCACGGACACGGGTTGTAGGCCATCAGCAGCATGAAGCGGGCGGGCAGCGCCAGTACTCCCTCGACGCGCGCGATCGTCACCATTCCTGCTTCGAGCGGCTCGCGCAGTGCGTCGAGCGCGTCCGCCCTGAAGTGCAGCGCCTCGTCCAGCACCAGGGCGCCTCGATGCGCCAACGACGCTTCGCCCGGCCGCACCCGGGGACCGCCTCCGATCAGCGCCTGCGTCGAAATGGTGTGGTGCGGCGCCCGAAATGGGCGCAGGCGAATGATCGGCCGCCGCCGATCGAGGAGGCCGGCCGCCGAGTAGATCCGGCTGACCTCCATCGCCTCGGCGTCCTCGAGCGGCGGCTGCAAAGCCTGCCCGCAGCGCAGCAGCAGGGTCTTGCCGACTCCTGGCGGCCCGCACAGAGCGAGGTTGTGGCGCCCAGCGACCGCGATCTCCAGGGCGCGGCGAGCACGTGCCTGCCCTACGACATCGGCCAGATCGCCGCCGGCGACGGGTGGCTGCCACGCCGGAGGAGGTGCTTCATCGCCGGGCACAAGCTCTCGAACCCCGGCCAGATGCGCGACCACATCGCCCAGCCGCTCGGCCGGCAGGGCGCGAATGCCGGCCACGCAGCCAGCCTCCGCCCGGTCGCCGCTGGCAACGATCACCTGCGGCAGGCCGGCCTGCTGCGCGGCGGAGACGAGTGACATCACGCCCGTCACCGGCCGCAGCGCGCCATCCAGTGCGAGCTCGCCGAGGAGCGCGGTCGCGGCCAGCCGGCTCGTGTCCGGCAGCTGACCGGACGCGGCGAGAATACCGACCGCGATCGCCACGTCATACGCGGTCCCATCCTTCGGCAGGTCGGCCGGTGCGAGATTGACGGTGATGCGGCGGGCCGGAAGCTCGAAGCCGCTGTTGCGCAGGGCTGATCGAACCCGCTCCCGGGCCTCCTGGACCTGGCTGCCGGCCAGTCCCACGATCGTGAGAGAGGGCAGGCCGAAGGCAACGTCGACCTCGACTCGCACCGGGACGCCATCGACGCCCAGCAGCGACGCGCTCAATGTCTCAGCCAGCATGCTTCGACTCCCGCGGGGCGAGCGTGGCGAGGAAGTGCCGGCCGCCCGCCTGCTCGCCTCCCAACTCCAGCGGCGACCGGCGGCGGGAGCCTATCGGGCAGGGGCTTACCAGTCGGTTAGCCCGTAGTTACCCGCCGAGGTGGGGTGCGCCCGTCAGACGCGGGCGGGAGCCGGCTCCGCGGCGAGCTGCTCGTCGACCTTCCTGGCGAACTCGGAGACCGATCGGCCCAGTGGACCATCCGGCCGGGAGGACATGAATGGCTCGCCAGAGTTCAGGGCGCTGATCGCCCCGCGGTACTCGTTGATGACCTGGTAGTCGACCTTGCGGTTCAGGGCGGATTCGGCGTTGTTCACGTTGATGCCGGTGTACGCGTTCGATCGGTTCAGGACGAGCTGGACCTTGCCCTTCTCGTACCCGAGGTGGTCCATCGTCTCGAGGACCGAGCGGACGTTCTTCAGGCAGGACAGGTCCGCCGTCATCACCACGAAGATGACGTCCGCCTCGTCGAAGAGCTGCAGGTTGAAGTCGTCGATGGTCTTCACCATGTCGACGAACGTGTAGTCGTACATCCTCCGCAGCAGGTTGAGCAGGTTGGTGAGCGTGGTGGGGTCGGTCCGCTGCCGTTCCATCACGATGTCGGCGGCCTCCGGCGAGGGCGGAGCAAGCAGCAGGTCGATGCCAGTCCGGTGACGGACGATCAGCTTGCGCAGCAGATCGGCATCCAGGTCCGGCTCGCTCACCGCGTTCACGATCGAGGCCGTATCAAGGCCGAGGTCCAGGAAGACCCGCAGGTCGCCGAATTGAAGGTTCGCGTCCACCAGCGCCGTCCTGCGTCGCAGCTCGCGTGTCATTGCGATTGCCGTGTTGATGGCGATGGTGGTGGTGCCCACGCCGCCCTTCGCCCCGTAGAACAGGACGAGCTGCCCCAGCGTCGCCGCTTCCGCGCCTGCCCCAGACGGGGTCAGTGTCCCGCCGCGCGCCAGGAGCGCCTTGATGCGCGCCATCAGCTCGAGTGGGTGGAACGGCTTGACGATGTCGTCATCGGCGCCCGCGCGGAGGCCCTTGACGCGCTCTCCGACGTCGGCCTCGGTGGTGAGCATGATGATCGGCACGCGGCGGCCATCCGCCTCCGCTGCCCTGATCTGCTGCGTTGCGGCGTAGCCGTCGAGCTTCGGCATTGCCACGTCCATGAGGACCAGGTCCGGCTGGGCGGAGGTGGCCATCTCAACGCCCGCCTGCCCATCGGAGGCGACGACGACCTCGAAGCCTTCCTGCTTCAGCGTGAAGACCAGGACGCGCTGGATGTTCAGGTCGTCATCAACGACGAGGACCTTCGTGGCAGCCATGCAAGGATCCCCTGGCGGCGGGTCATGTCCGTCGAGTGAGGCGCGGAAACGCGCCGGGCGCGATTATACGGGCGCCACCCCGTCCAGGTGCCGAGCCAGGAACTCAAGCACGCGGCGCTCGTACTCCGCCCCGCCGACGGCATGCGCGTCGCTGTGCTCCGCGCCCTCGACCACCATCAGCTCCTTCGGTTCATGCGCGGCCTCGAACAGACGCTGGCTCTGGGTCCAGTCCACAAGGCGGTCCTCCCGCGGGGCGATCAGCAGCAGACCGCGCGGCGCGATGTGCGCCACTCGCTGGATCGGAGGTCGCAGCCAGGTCCTCGCGCGGACCGATGCGGCCGCCACGACCAGCCGCGCGCCGAGCCGTGCCAGGGGATAACGGCCCTGGCGCATGCGGTTGGCGATCGGGTTCTGCAGCTCCGCGTACGCGGCGTCCGCGACAACCGCAGCGACGGGCAGGTCCGGCGCCGCCATGATCGCGACCGAGGCGCCCATGCTGATGCCCATCAAGGCCACCGGCCCGTAGCCGCGACCCTGGAGGAAGCTGACGGCGGCCGCCACGTCCCGGCCTTCCAACGTCCCGAGCGTGATCGGCGCGTCGTCGCTGTTGCCGTGCCCACGGAAGTCGAACTGCAGGATGTTGTACCGCGGCTGGATCCACGGCACGAACTCGGTCAGCCACGGCAGGCGATGCCAGCTGAAGCCGTGCATTAGCACGACCGCTGCGCGTGTGTCACGCGCGGCGGGGATCAGCCAGCCGTCCAGGGTGAATCCGTCATCGGTCGTGAAGCGGACGTCTTCGTGCGGGAGCCCGATCTCGCCGGGGTGCGCCGGCGCGCCCTCCTCGGACGGCTCCAAAGCCTTGCGGGGCGGCCGGACGACGCGACGCGACCCCTCCAGCGTGACGTAGCCGAGGTACCCCGCGGCCCCCGCCGCCACGATCCGGCCCAGCCAGGAGGCCAGGTTGCGACGTCCGCTGACGGTCCGTTCCATGGGCTCAGCCGGTGGAGCCAGATCCCTCCGCCGTTCCCCTGGCGCTGCGCATCGCGCTGGTGATCGGCCGCGTCAGCTCCGACAGCTCCATCGGGATCACCCACTTGGTCGACGGCCCCGCGCCGAGCGACTTGAGCGCCTCCAGGTACTGGAGGGCCATCGTCTTCTCGTCGACGCCGCGGGCGGCCTCGAAGATCGTCTTCAGCGCATTGCTGAACCCTTCCGCTCGCAGGATCTGCGACTGGCGCTCACCCTCTGCGCGCAGGATGTTCGACTGCTTGTCGCCCTCGGCCACGTTGATCGTGGCCTGGCGCGTGCCCTCCGACTCGGTGATGTTCGCGCGCCGATTGCGCTCGGCCGACATCTGGCGGTTCATCGCATCCTGGATGTCGCGCGGCGGGACGATCTCGCGGATCTCGACGCTCGTGATCTTGACGCCCCAGCGCTCGGTGACCTCGTCAAGCTTGGCGCGCAGGGTGTGGTTGATCTCCTCGCGCTTGGCCAGCACGTCGTCGAGCGGAATGTCGCCGATTACCGCTCGCAGCGTGGTGGCGGCCAGTGCCTGACTGGCGCCGGAGAAGCTTGTCACCGCCGTCACCGACTGCTCCGGGTCGAACACCTTGGAGTAGACGAGGAAGTCGATGCTGATCGGCGCGTTGTCCTTGGTGATGCAGGTCTGCGGTGGCAGCTCGATGTAGAACTCGCGCAGGTCAACCTTCACCGGCTGCTGGATGATCGGCACCAGCAGCACCAGGCCGGGGCCGGCCGCCCCGTTGGTCACGCGTCCGAGCGTGAAGATCACCAGTCGCTCGTACTGGCGAACGATGTGCACCGTGCTCCAGATCAGGAACAGGAGCACCAGGATGCCTGCGATCAGGATCGCCAGCGTGACGGGATCATCCATGGCTCGGGACCACCTCAGCGACGTTCGGTCCGTTCAGCATACGCGCCGATTCGCTCTCAGATGCAAAGCGCTGCCGGCTGAGCGACAGGCTGCGGTTCTCGTTGAGATGGTTTCTGAGGCGAGTTATGGAGCGAAGACGACCTTGATGGCGTCCGACCGTCCGCGATCCAGGACCGTCCACATCGCTCTGCGCCAATCATCCAGCGGGAACCGGTGCGTCACCAGCTCGCCCAGCGCCATTTCCGGGTGCTCGACGAGCAGTCGGATGGCGGCGTCCATCGTGTGCGCGCCCTGCAGTGCCTGTTCGAGGCCGTAGACGTAGCTGCCCTCGATCCGCAGCTCGCGCGTCCAGACATACGTCCAATCGAGGCCGCGGATCATCGCCGGACCGCCCACGATCGTGACCCGCGCGCGCGGGCGCGCCACGCGCAGGGCAGAATCCAGGCTCTCCCGGCTGCCGATGCAGTCGTAGACCACCTCGAACCCATCGGTCAGCACGTCCTGCCCCACGACTGGCCGATGCCGCCGCGCGTCAGCCCAACGGA
>DASSCW010000196.1:0-9915 GCA_035697465.1 Candidatus Limnocylindria bacterium
GGTGGTCGGCCGCGAGGAGGTGCCGGCGCCGACGATCGCCGCGCGCCAGCGTCCGGTATGCCACGTCTTGGACGAGCTGTTCCTGGAATTTCAGCTGCCCACGAGCCCCGGTAGGAGCGTCCTGGGCGGTGACCAGGATCTCCTGCCGCCGCAATCGATCGACGGATCGTGCGAGCGACGCTGGATCCGTTTCCGAGACGGCGGACAACGCGCCTGTCGTGAAGCGGCGCCCCAGCACCGCGGCGCTCAGCAGAAGCGATCGTTCCGCCTCCGCCAATGCATCGATGCGGGCCGCGATCAACGCATGCAGTGTGGTGGGGACGCGATCAGCCGCATTGGATGCGGGCCCGGTCGCCTCCACATCCTGGAGCATGCGGGTCATCTCAACGGCGTAGAGCGGCACGCCATCGGCGCGCTGCACGACCTGCGCGATTACGCCCCGTCGCAGGTCAGGAGCCAGATCGGCCAGCAAGCCGGTGACGTCGCTGTCCGACAGTTTGTCGAGGTGGAGGCTGGTGAAGTTCCGGAGCCCGGCGCCCCAGCCGGGCCGCGCCTCCAGCAGCTCCGGCCGCGCGAGTGTCATGACGAGGACCGGGCGCGTTCGCGCTGCCTCGACGAAGTACTCGACGAAGTCCAGGAGAGCGGGGTCTGCCCGCTGCGCATCCTCGAAGATGAGTGCGACAGGGGCTCGATCGGCGAGGAGCTCGAACAGCCGCGTCCAGGCGGCAAACAGCTCATCGCGACCGAACTGGCCTTCGACGTCTGGATCGAGGAGCACACCCAGGCGCGGCTCTATCCAGGCCCGCTCGGCGTCGTCCGACGTTACGCCACCCATGGCGAGGTTCAGCTTGCGGCGCGCAACCTCCGAGGCATCACTCTCGGCGATGCTGAGCGCCTGGCGCGCCATCTCGGCCAGCGGAGCGAAGGCGGTGCCGGCCCCGGACCACGGGGCGCGTGCCACGTACCACCCCAGGGGCTGAGAGTTCTTGCGGAGCCGGTGCTCCAACTCGCGCACCAGCCGGCTCTTGCCGATGCCGGCGACGCCCACCACCGATACCAGGCGGCTCCGAGCGATCCGTACCACGCTTCGGAACGCCGTCGCGAGCTCCTCCAGCTCGCGCTCACGGCCGGCGAGCGTTGGCTCGCTGGCCCGCGACGACCGACGCCCGGCGGATGTCGGTCGAATGGCGCGCCAGGTATGGACCATCGCGGACTTGCCCTTGAGCTGCCGCTTTCCCGCCGGGCGCGCGGTGATCGTGTCAGCGGTGGCGCGCCTGGTCGCGTCGTTCATCAGCACGGTGCCCGGCGCGGCCACACTCTGCAGCCTGGAGGCCGTGTTCATGATGTCGCCGGCGACCATGCCCTGGTCCTCCAGGCCGATGACCACCGAGGATTCGCCGGTGGCCACGGCGGCGCGCGCCGCAAGCGGCTGCGGAGATGCGGCCGAGCGCACCTCTGCAACCGCATCAACAACCTCAAGTGCCGCGCGGACCGCCCGCTCCGCATCGTCCTCGCGCGCAAGGGGGCTTCCCCACACAGCGACGACTGCGTCGCCGATGAACTTCTCGATCGTGCCGCCATGCCTGGCCACGATCTCGCGCGCCGCCTCGAAGTAGCGCGACAGGATATCCCGGACCTCCTCCGGATCCAGTGATTCGGCAAGCCCGGTGAAGTCGACGAGATCGCAGAACAGGACCGAGACGAGTCGTCGCTCTGACGCGGCTCGGAACGGGCTCGACGAGTCAGCTGTCGGCGAAGTCTCGCTCTGCGAAAGATGCCGCCCTGTGGCTGCCAGCGGGCTGCCGCAGGCGGTACAGAAGCTGAAGCCTGCCGGCACATCCGTCCCGCATCGCGGGCAAGTGGCTCGCAGGGGCTGTCCACAGGAGCCGCAGAATTGAGCGCCCGGCGGGTTCTCGAATCCGCACGGTGTCTCGTGGCCCCGGATGGTGTGCATCGGCTAATGGTGGCGGCCTCGGCCGCCTGTCAGCCGCTTGGCGGACGCGATGATGCCTTGTAGGTCGTCATAGATGCGGAACCATCCTGTACGTCGACGGCAACAACGGTGTATGCCATCCGCGCCTTGAGGGTTCGGTCATGGCCGAAGATGGTGGTTGTGACCCGCGTGTCGCCACCGATAAAGCCGTTCTGTTCCCTGAGGGCGGGGAGTGATTCGTACCCGTTCTGAAGGACGGCTTTGGGGTCCTTGATGAGCTCATTCAGCTCAGGCGAGTCACTCTTGAGCTTCGCGAAGTAGAACTTGAACGGCCAGTCCGGCAGCAGGTCGTGCGTCCACGGGATCCACGTGTTCAGCTCAGCCAGCTCCTCTTCGGTGTATTCCTCGTCGTCCAACACTGCGCAAGCTCCTCTTCCTGTGGGCTCTGATCATATGTGCGCCTTAACGACGCGCCTAGCCCCCGCTGCTTGGGCACGGCTTCAGAAATCGCGCCGTCCCATGAACTGCGCGATCACCCCGGGCCGCGTGAGCTGGTAGATCGCCAGGCGGTGACCGCCGGGCGTCGTGAACGAGCGGACCGGGCCCTGCGGGATCTCGAGGCTCGCTCCCTTCTGCCACCCACGCGATTCGAGCTCCTTCGTGGTGGCGCCGAGGTCCGCCACCCGGTGGACCAGCACGGGTCGGTCGCCCTCCAGATGGTCGGCCAGCACCAGGTGCGGCGGCGCGGGCGCCAGCTCGAGCATCGCCACGCGGGCGCCCATGCCCTCGATCGCGAAGATCAGCTGAGCGCCAAGGACCTCGGTGAAGTAGCGGACATCCCCGGCGACGTCGCGGCTTGGCGTGTAGAGGTAGTCGAGCGACTGGAACATCATCCGAGGGCGCGCAGGCGCGCCGTCATGATCCGTTCGAGGTCCGCGGGGTAGGGCCGTCGATCACGGTCAGCTTCCCGCCTGGAGGTTGAGGGCGAGCGGCAGGAGCAGGTACACCAGCATCAGGTAGGCGGCGATCGCGGCGACCACGATGATCGCGCTGCGCAGCAGCCAGGCGAGCGCCTGCCGCCAGCGGGAATCGCCCGCCCAGCCGAAGGACGGACCCGGGACGAGGAGCCGCCTGCGCATCGGCTCATGGTAGCCAGTACGCTACGAGGCCCGGACCGACCCGGCCCCCAAACGGAGGAACCCCATGCGCCTGCTGCGCCAGCTCTCGCGCCGCAAGCTGCGGACCACGCTCACGATCCTCGGCATCACGATCGGGATCTGGGCGCTGGTCGTCTTCAGCTCGATGGCCAACAAGATCAACTCGCTGGTCGCCGGCGGGAGCGAGTACTTCACCGGCAAGATCCTGGTGACCGACGCCACCAACTTCGCGGTTGGCGCCGGGATCGCACCGATGAACATCTCCGCGGCCGACCAGATGCGCGAGCTTGACGATGTGGCCGCCGTCGACGCCCAGATCCAGATGATCTACGACCCGGAAGCGAGTCAGGGCTTCGGCCCGGCCGAATTCCTGCTCGGCAGCATCGCGGGTTCGGACGAAGGACGCGAAACATTCGCGTTCACGCCGGTGCAGGGAAGGCTCCTGACGCCGGCCGATGAGGGATCGAACGTGGTCGTCTTCGGAAGTGACCTGGCCCGCAAGCAGAACGCCAAGATCGACGATACGGTCGACATCCGGGGCGAGTCATTCACCGTGGTCGGCATCCTCGAGCCGACGCTGACTGCGCCGGACACGATGGCGATCATTCCGCTCCAGGCAGCCCAGCAGCTCATGGCCGCCAGCCTGCCGCAATCGATTCGGGACGCGATCAGCGCCGACGAGCTGATCAGCCAGGTTGTGGTCTACCCGAAGCCGGGGGTGGACGACGCGGAGCTCGCCGCCGAGATCGAACGGGACGTGGACAACGTCCAGACGCTCACGGGCGCCGAGTTCGATGAGCAGGTTGGAGCGTTCACCGGCGTCTTCAACGCCATCATCATCGGCGTCGCGGTCATCAGCCTGGTGGTCGGCGGCCTCTCGGTCATCAACACCATGGCCATGTCGGTCGCGGAGCGTACGCGCGAAATCGGCATCAAGCGTGCGATCGGCGGCTCGCGTCGGCGGATCATCCGCGAGCTGGTGACCGAGGCGGCCGTGATCGGCTTCATCGGCGGCGTTATCGGCCTGGTGCTGGGAGCGACCGTGGTGGTGTTGGCCAACGAGGCAGGCCGCTCCTCCGGGACAATCCTCTTCGAACTGACGCCCGGAACCGCCATCTTCGCAGTGTCGTTCTCGACCATCCTGGGGATGATTGCGGGGGTCATCCCTGCCTGGAGCGCCGCGCGCCTGGATCCGGTCGAAGCCCTGAGGTACGAGTAATGGAGCAGAAGCCGACTGCGCTGCTGGAGGCGCGCAACCTGCGCAAGACCTACCGGCTCAGCCGCCGGAACCAGGTCGAGGCGCTGCGCGGAGTGGACCTGGAGATCGCCGCCGGCGAGATGGTGGCGATCATGGGGCCGTCCGGATCAGGCAAGAGCACCCTGATGCACATCCTGGGCCTGCTGCACTCCGCGGATCGGGATGGCGGGCCTGCGCCCGAGCTGCGCGTGAATGGGTCAGAAGTCGGCGGCCTGACGGACCGGCAGCGCACCCGCATGCGCGCCGACACCATGGGCTTCGTGTTCCAGTCCTACAACCTGGTGCCGACGTTGACCGCCCTCGAGAACGTTGCGCTCGCCGGCGAATACGCCGGCGTGGCCCGCGGCAAGGCCAAGCAGGCGGCCATGGATGCGCTCGGCTGGGTCGGCCTTTCCGAGCGGCACAGCCACCGTCCGATGGAGCTGTCCGGTGGCGAACAGCAACGTGTCGCCCTCGCTCGGTCGCTGGTGAATGAGCCGATGCTGCTGCTGGCCGATGAGCCGACCGGCAACCTCGACTCCGCGCGCAGCCAGGAGGTGCTGGAGATGCTCCGCCGCTTCAACCGCGAGCGGGGCCAGACCCTGGTCCTGGTCACACACGATGCGGACGTGGGCGGAACCTGTGATCGGATCATCCACATGCGTGACGGGCTCGTCGAGGGCGTCGAGCGGCGAACGCCGCTGGCGTAGGGCCGATGGAGCTTGTCGGGCGCGTTCGCGCGGGTGCCGGCCTGGGAGCGCCGCGCATGGCCGACGAACGCGTGATGGAGCTCATCACGGCGTCGATTGGATTCAGGCCCGTGCCGGGAACCTTGAATGTCATCCTCGAGCAGCCATTCGACCGTGCGCTGGCAACGGGCTTCGTGTCCGCCGGCGACCTCAGTCCAACCTGGCAGGAAGAGGTGGGGCAGGGAGGCTACTGGCTGACGCCGATCACGGTCGCGGGTCGCTTCCAGGCGGTCGCCGTCCAGGCCGAGGAGCCCGGCTACCCACCGGCGCAGATCGAGCTGTTGTGCGGCGTCCGGCTGCGCGATGCGCTCAACCTGATCGATGGCGACCCGATCTCGATATCCGTTGCTGACGAGTGAGGACGCCTCCTGACCTGAAGGTGCCCATTCCGGTGACGGGTGAGCGCTGGATCGTGGGCGCAGTCATCCACGATGGCCGGGGACGGATCTTCGTGCAGAAGCGCGGCGAGGAGCGCCCCCTCTTCCCGGGCGCGTGGGACCTCGTCGGCGGCCACCTGGAGCCGGGCGAGGGCATCCTCCAGTGCCTCGACCGCGAGGTACGCGAGGAGACCGGCTGGTCGGTGGATCGGGTCGTGGCCGACCTGGGAGTCATGACCTGGACCGGTGACGACGGCACCGAGCGGCACGAGATCGACTACCTGGTCGAGGTTGACGGCGACCTGGACGGACCGGTCATCGAGGCAGGGCTCCACCTGGACCCCCGCTGGGTCGACCGGGAAGCGGCGCTGGCGCTGCTGGACGGCTCGCATCCCAGCGACGAGCTGGTCCGGCAAGTGGTGGATCGGGCCTTCGCGATCCTGGCAGGCGGTTAGGAGAGCTCCATCTCCATCGGCTCGCAAGACACCTCGACGCCATTGGGCATCCGCACCATGACCTCGCCGCTGCCGCGGAATCCGTATGCCTCGTACAGCGGACGGCCGGGCATCGTCGCCATCAATGCCATCCTGTGGAATCCCTCGGCACGCGCTGCGGTCTCGCACGCCTCCAGGATGCGGCGGCCCAGGCCGCGGCGTGTCCAGTCGGGTCGGACGAACATCGCGCGGACGCGCGCCGGCTCGGTTGCGGGATCGAGGAGGCGGGCGCTTCCGGCGGCCTCGCCTGCGCCGGTGAAGAGCTTGTCGCGACGGCTCCAGCCGCCGCATGCGACCAGCTCGCCATCGATCTCGACCACGAAGTAGGTGCCGTCGGCAATCAGCGCCCTGTCCACGCTGGCGATGTACGCGATCGAGGCCTCGGTCTGGATCGCGTCGTAGTACGCCGGAAAGAGGTTGCGCGTCGAGGCCTTCATCAGCGCGTCGATCGCGTCTGCCTCGTCCAGACGGGCGAGGCGCAGGGGCTCGCGCATTGCCGCATTATCGGGTCATGGCAGAGATCCTGGGCAGGCGCGCGCTGAACCGCGCGTTGCTGGCGCGGCAGATGCTGCTGGAACGCCACGCCCTCACGGCCGAGCAGGCCATGGAGCGACTGGTCGGGATGCAGGCCCAGGTGCCGACCGATCCCTACATCGGCCTCTGGACGCGCGTGGAAGGCTTCCGGACCGATGAGCTTGCCGATCTGCTGGCAAGCCGGCGCGCGGTGCGGGCCACCACCATGCTGCGGACCACGATCCACCTGTTCTCGGCGCGTGACGTGCTTGCGGTCCGCCCCGTTCTGCAGCAGGTTGCCGAGCGGCACTTCGGCTACAGCCCCTTCGCGCGGGCGATTGCAGGCATCCCGCTGCCCGACGTGCTTGACGAGGGCCGGCGACTGCTGGCCGATGGCCCGATGGCGATCAGCGTCCTCGGCAAGCGCCTGGCGGAGCGCTGGCCTGGTTTCGAGCCCGGGCCGCTTGGCTATGCGATTCGCTACCTCGTCCCGCTGGTGCAGGTGCCGCCACGCGGCCTGTGGGGACGCACTGGACAGCCGCTATGCGCGTTGACGGAACAGTGGCTGTCCGGCGTCCCGTCGGTGGCAACCACGATCGACGAGCTGGTCATGCGCTACCTCGCCGCCTTCGGACCGGCCACCGCGGCGGACGTGCAGATCTGGTCGTGGCTGACAGGCATCCGAGCGGTGCTGGAGCGCCTCCGGCCGCAGCTCCGCACCTTCCGCGATGAAGCAGGTCGCGAGCTTTTCGACGTGCCAGACGGTCCGCTGCCGGATCCGGAGACGCCCGCGCCGGTCCGCTTCCTGCCGGAGTACGACAACATCCTGCTCTCGCACAAGGACCGGAGCCGTGTGCTGGACACGCGGCACGCCGGTTCGACTCTGTGGAAGGGCTTCATCCTGGTGGATGGCTTCCTGAAGGGCACCTGGAAGGTCGAGCGTTCGGACGACGCCACCACGTTACGGACCCTGCTGTACGAGCCGATCGAGCGGCGCGAGCGCATTGACCTGCGCGAGGAGGGCGAGCGCCTGCTTGCCTTTACAGACCCAGACGCTCGCCGCCGCCTATTGAAGATCGAGTAGCGCCGGTCAGGCCGACTGCGGGCTCGACGCCTCGTCATCCACGCCGTTGAAGAAGTAGGCGGGGTTTCCAGGCGTGTGCGGCCGGGTCTTCATGCAGACCAGCCCGTTGTCGTTGTGGTCGATCCCGGCCCACTGCTCCACCTTCACGAAGAACTCGAGGCCCGCTCCATCGCCGAGACCGAACGCAGCCGCGAATTCATTGAACTCCTGGGTGAAGGTCACTCCGTCGTCTTCGTAGACGTCGATGCCCTCGGCCTCGAACCCGGCGACGGTGATGTCCCACCACTCATCCACGTCCACGATGAAATAGCCGGACGCTGCGGCGCCGCACGTCTGGGCGGGCTTGGAAGCAAATGTCAGGCCCACGAGTGAGACGGTGAGCAGACTGGCTGCGACCAGCGCGGTAAAGAAGCGACGCATGGTTGGGCACCTCATCCTGGCGGGGCACAACGTCCCCCGCGTCAAGGATGTTGTACTCCGGTATGACGAATAGTGCCAGCCCTGAAATGAGCCTCGGAGTGCCTTCGGTCGTATGCTTCGATATGGCTCGATCCCGCAAGCCGCCCGCTCTGCTCGCGACGGCGCTCTGGCTGGTGGCGTGCAGCCCAGCGGCGGTCGCCACTCCCACACCTGCCGCACCGTCGCCCTCGCCGACGACCGAATCGAGCGAGAGCGCGGAGCGAACGCCTACGGCGAGCGCCACTCCCAGCCGCGAGCCGACATTCACGGTCCAGACCTATCCCGTGCCCGCCGGCTCACACCCACATGACGTCGCGCCCGCCGCCGACGGCGGCGTCTGGTACACGGCGCAGGGGAGTGGGGAGCTGGGTTGGCTGGATCCGGAAAGCGGTGACGTCCGGGAGGTGAACCTGGGTCCTGGATCTGCGCCCCATGGCGTGATCGTGGGCCCGGATGGCGCACCCTGGATCACCGACGGTGGCCGCAACGCGATCATCCGCGTCGATCCCGAGACCGAGCGCGTCGACGAGTTTCCGCTGCCTGCCGCCGCACCGAACGCCAACCTGAATACCGCGGCCTTCGATGGTGACGGCATCCTCTGGTTTACGGGCCAGTCCGGCTTCTACGGCAGCGTTGACCCGGCCACCGGACGAGTCCGCGCCTATAACGCTCCTCGAGGGCAAGGACCGTACGGCATCACCGCCACGCCCGACGGCGAGATCTACTTCAGCTCGTTGGCGGGGAGCTACCTGGGCGCGGTCGATCGGGAGTCGGGTGATGTCGAGGTCATCGACCCCCCCACCGCCGGCGCCGGTCTGCGACGTGCGTGGTCCGACTCGCAGGGCCGCATCTGGGTCAGTGAGTGGTTCGTAGGGAAGGTCGGCAGGTTCGACCCGGCCACCCGCGAGTGGCAGGAATGGCCGCTTCCGGACGCCGGCGCCCAGGCATACGCCGTATTCGTGGACGACACGGACGCCGTCTGGCTGACCGACTTCAATGCCAACGCCATTGTCCGTTTCGATCCGGTCAGCGAAACCTTCGCGAGCTTTGTGGCGGAAAGCCAGCCGGCGGAGGTGCGGCAGCTGCTGGGAAGGCCGGGAGAATTGTGGGGCGCCGAGTCGGCGGCTGACCAGCTGGTTGTGGTCAGAACCGATTGACGCTGGTTCCCCGTGCTCAGGCCGGTTTGCCCAGCACCGCCATCGTCACTCGGTATGGCACGAACAGCCAACGTATCCTCTTGCGCTGTGGGCGCCGCATTCCACTGATGATCTCGTTCCAGTGGTAGATCGTGGGCAGGATCTCGCCCTCGATCAGCGCCGCCTCAGGAACCAGCGCAGAGACCTCCTCGGGGGTCGGCCGATACATCGTGTCGATCGGGTCCGCGTGATAGGGGTAGCTGCGAGGGACCGACACGATCATCTGTCCCCCGGGCTCCACGAGGTCGAACGCGCGCCGCGCGAGGATTTCAGGCCCGCGGACATGCTCCAGGACGTTGCACAGCAGGACAGTCCGCGGTTCGTGGGCGCTGGCGGCCCTGGTGCCCTCCTCGCTCATGATGTCGGCGACCAGGTCGACGCCGTCCGCATCTTTCTGGTCGAGCTGCACGACCGGAATCCCGCGCGCCCGCATTGGCGCAAAGAGCAGCTCGTCGATCCAGGGCTGTTGAACGGTTCTGAATTTCTCGGTTGATGATCCGATGTTCAGGATGGTCCCCACCGTGACGGCGTCCATCTTCGCCAGCCGTGCGGCGATCCACGCGGCTTCCTTGCGGAACATCAGCTGAAGATCGAGATTGGAAAGTACATCGTCACGATCCAGTTCGGCTGGTCAACGATCTCGCTGACCTTGAGGTCGCCGGCCACGCTGCACACCAGGTAGGCGTCGATCGCCGCCAGTCCGTGATCGCGGGCGA
>DASSCW010000197.1:0-4495 GCA_035697465.1 Candidatus Limnocylindria bacterium
GAGGAAGTACTCGACTGCACCTCCGGCTGGGTGCTTCGTACGTCGTGGCGTGGGGTGCCGCTGGACACGCTGCTGGCCGCCGCGGCTCCGACTTCCGCATCGCGGCGGGTGACCGTCAGGTCGGCGACCGGCTGGTACGCGCAGCTCTCGCTGGCAGAGGCGCCGGGGGCGATGCTGGCGACCGGCGTCGCTGGCGGCCCGCTGCCGGTCGGAAACGGCGCTCCGTGCCGGCTGGTGGTCCGCGACCGGAGGGGCCTCGAGTGGGTGAAGTGGGTCACCCACGTGGAGGTCAGTTGACCGTGCTTGGTCCGCCTCGCCCGATCACATACTGCATGCCGGCCAGCTGATCCTCGTCGAGAGCGTTGCCGTTCTCGTCAAGCAGGGGCTGGTCCGCCCGGCAATCGACGCAGACGAAGGCCACGCCCGGATCGGCGTCGCTGAGGAGCTTGACCCGGTGCGCAAAGAGCGGCGTGCCGAGGGCCACGTCACGGCCACACGTCTCGCACCGTTCGTCCTGCATAGGCCGATTCTAGTCAAGGGCAGGCTCGACCCGGCGCAGCTCCAGCAGCCAGGCGCACCGCCCGCCGCCCGCCGTCATCAGCCGCCGACCCCAGGAGGAGTGGGCCTCTGCGATGTCGGCCAGGGTCGCGAGCCGGCAGGTGATCGGACGGAGGCCCAGTCCCAGGTAGCGGGCCGCGATCTCGTCCGGCCGCAGCTCTGTGGCACCGCGCGTCGCATCGCGCTCCGAGGCGGATAGCAGGAGGCGCAGCGTCCCGCCGGGGGCCACCAGCGAGGCGAGGTGGGCGGCGCCGTCCTGGTCCTCCCCCAGGGCTGCCCGCAGGAGCGATCCCCAGGGAAAGTGGACGGCAACGAGCGAAGCAATGCCGTTCAGCTCAGGCGGCAGCGCGTCCAGCGTCGAAGCGACGAAGCAGGCGTTCGGCAGGCCGCCGCGGCGGGCCGGACGCGCGGCTCGGTGGGACGCCTCGCGCATGGCTGCATGACTGGCGTCGATCGCGAGCAGCAGCTCGTCCGCATGAGCGGACGCGCGCGCGAGGGCGAACCGGCCGTCACCCGCGCCCAGGTCGATCGTCGTCGAGCAGTGCGCGGCGGCCAGGTCGGTCAGTTAGCCGACGTCCACCTCTGTGAGGCGACGTCCCGTGACGAGTCGCATGGTCGGATGATACGGCCTCTAGACAACCGGCTCGAAGCGGGCCGTGAAGTGCCGCAGCTGCGACGGCTGCTCGACGATCCGGTAGCCGGGCAGCTCGGCGGCGCGCTCGGCCACCCAGAGCACGACCTCGATCACGTAGTCGATGTGCGACTGGGTATAGACCCGCCGCGGAATGGCGAGACGGACCAGCTCCATCTCGGCCGGCGACTCCGACCCATCGGGATGCATCCCGAACATGACGCTGCCGATCTCGCACGAACGGATGCCACCCTCCCGGTACAGGGCGATGGCCAGCGACTGGCCGGGGTAGGCCAGCGGCGCCAGGTGCGGCAGCAACGAGCCGGCATCGATGTAGACCGCGTGCCCGCCGATCGGCTGTACGCAGGGCACGCCCGCCTCCACCAGCGCCTCGCCCAGGTAGGCGGTCGATCGGATCCGATAGCGCAGGTAGTCCTCGTCGACCACCTCGCGCAGACCCTGTGCGATCGCGTCGAGGTCACGCCCCGCCAAGCCACCGTACGTCGGGAATCCCTCGGTCAGGATTTCGAGCGCTCGCGCCTGCTCGGCCCAGGCGTCGTCGTTCATGGCCAGCCAGCCGCCGATGTTGGCGATGGCGTCCTTCTTGGCCGACATCGTCATGCCGTCCGCCAGGGCCGCCATTTCGCGGACGATGTCCGGGATGGAGGCATCTGCGTAGCCCGGCTCCCGCTGCTTGATGAACCACGCGTTCTCGGCGAATCGGCAGGCGTCGAGGAACAGCGGAAGGTCGTATCGGTCGCAGACAGCGCGCACCGCGCGCAGGTTCTCGAGGCTGACCGGCTGACCGCCGCCGGAGTTGTTGGTAACCGTGACCATCACCAGCGGCACGTTTTCGACGCCCTGCTCCCGGATGAAGGCATCCAGCGCATCGGTATCCATGTTGCCCTTGAACGGATGGATTGCCGATGGACGCTTCCCCTCCTCGATCACCAGGTCGACCGCCTGTGCGCCGGTGAACTCGACGTTGGCGCGGGTGGTGTCGAAGTGCGTGTTCGAGGGCACGGCCTTTCCCGGGCCGCCGACCACGCCGAACAGGATCTTCTCCGCCGCGCGGCCCTGGTGGGTGGGGATCACGTGCTTGAACGGGAAGAGCTCCTGCACGCTCTCCAGGAAGCGGAACCAGCTCGGCGAGCCGGCATAGCTCTCGTCGCCCCGCTGGATGCCGGCCCACTGCTCCGCCGACATCGCGCCTGTGCCGGAATCGGTGAGCAGGTCGATCAGCACGTCGGTCGAGTGCAGGTTGAATAGGTTGTAGCCGGCTTCCCGCAGCCGGCTGTCACGTTCCTCGACCGTGGTGAGGCGAATGGGCTCGACGCTCTTGATCCGGAACGGCTCGATGATCGTGCGCCAGCGCTCCACCCGGAAAGGATACGTGGCGCGATCCACTGGGCAGCAGGCCGGTTTGCCGTGCGCCATCATTCGGGCATGAGTCCATGGGAATCACTCGGCGGGGAGCTGTCCTCCGCTCCGGCGGCGACGGCCTGGGACGTCGACGAGATGCAGGTCTTCTGCATCTTCCCGGACGGCGAGCTGTGGAACCGCTACTGGGACGGAACGTCGTGGCACGCATGGGAGTCCCTCGGTGGAGAGCTCGTCGGCAACCCGGCCGCCTGCTCATGGGGTGCGGACCGGATCGATCTCTTCGCCCGTGGCCGTGACGGCAGGCTCTGGCACAAGTGGTACGAACCGGCCGGCTGGCAGCCGTGGGAGCAGCTCCCGTTCGAGCTGACGAGCGACCCAAGCGCCTGCTCGTGGGGTCCGAACCGGGTCGACGTCTTCGGGCGAGGGCGGGATGGAGATCTCGTGCACGTCGCGTGGGACGGAGCCGCCTGGTCCTCCGCCGGCCAGCGCTGACGGACACCTAGCATGGGCGAGCTCGGCGTCCGGCTGCGAGCGCTGGTGGGCGGCCTGCCGGTCGGCCTGGAGCGGCTCGGCCGTGCCGCTGTCGGCTCGCCCGCGAGCTGGTCCTGGCTGCCGCCGGCGGTGCCCTGGCTGGTTGCCGCCGGAGCGGCGCTCGGCGGCGGCGCGATCGCGCTGAGCGTGGCCGAGATCGCGCGCGACTACCCCACCATGGCGACCGTCGGCGCCGCGCTCCTTGGCGGCGGCGTGCTGCTGGGCCTGGCGGCGGTGCCGCGCCGCTCACGCAGCCTGGGGCTGGCGGTGCGCGCCGTGATCCTGGCCGTCGGGGCGGCCGCGGGAGGCGTTGCCGGAACGTTCTTCTCGGAGGCGATCACCGACGCGCCGCTGGTGGCCGGCGTGGTTGCCGGGTTGATGATCGGGCTGGTGGTCCTCGTGTGGCGCCTGCAGATCGCTCGATCGGCGCAGGTGGCGGCGACCACCATCGGCTTCGTCCCAGCCGTCGCCTGGTCGCTCATCATCCTGGCCGCGGTGCCGGCCCTGCAGGCGGGCTCGGAGATCATCATCGCCCGGACCACGGTGTCTGCCTTCGTCCAGCGGCAAGTGGGCTTCAGCTCACCGGTGATCGACATTCGCGGCCTCGCCCTGCTGCAGCCGCTGCGCGCCGAGCCGCCATTCGACCCGGAGCTTGGGCCCCTGCCCGGCAGCTACCACTGGCTCGCGATCCGCGACGAGCTGACCGACACCGGGATGGGGCTGGTGCGAACCTCGGTCGACCCACAGTCGCTCCAGCGTCGCGAGATCGTGGGCCGGGTGCGCGATGACATCGACACCGAAGCGGCGCTGGCGGCGCTGGCGGCGCGGGGAATCGAGCTCCCGGATGGCGCGGCCTCCGTCGCGCTCCAGGCACTCGCACCGGACGACGCGAGCTCGGCGGGGAACGTCACCGAGATCGACTCGGTCGGCGACCTGGCCGGGGTCACTCCCGGAACGTTGGTGCGGCTGACGCTTGACCTCCCCGGCGACGCCGTCGCCGCCTGCGTGCTCTCCGATGGCTGCCAGGCTCGCCGCCTGGCGCTGGGCATCGGTCCATGGCTGCACCTTGCCCGGGATCCTGCCGACGACCAACCGGGGATGGTGCAGCTGGCCTACCCGCCCTCGGTTGCCCCGGTGCACGTCTTCGGCCGCCAGGAGCGCGATCCAGGAGCCGTCGCGCGGCTGCTCGACGGTCCGCAGGTGAGGCTGATGCTTGGCTGGGCGCAGGTGCTGCGCGGTGCGGTGGTCGACCACGATCCGGAGCTCCCCGTCGACCGACTCTGGATCGGGCCCCTCCTGTTCGTGGTTTTCGCCCTTCTCCTGCTGGCTGGCCGAGGGATTGGCTACCCCATCTTCCGCCCCAGGCCACTCGCCCCGCCGCGATGGGTCCCC